>CAJPTT010000328.1 GCA_905373565.1 uncultured Treponema sp.
GTACCGAGTACCGAGTAATTGTGTTTGCCGGTTATGGGCGTGTCAAGTACCTTTTGAAAATATGCGGGTATCTGCGTTGTCGCATCGTCAAAACTATACATCCGTGTATAGTTTTGACTGTGAGTTTCGGCAGCAGCCGAAACATCACTTCTGATATAAACCAGCGGCATCCGTGCCGCTGCTGAAAATGCTCGACGTATAAGAACCGCCAAGGATGGCGGTTGTTCCACGCTGTAACAAGTTTGCTTGCAAACTTGCAGCCCAAAAATGGACACGGATGTCCGTTTTTGGGCGTGTCTCCGCTTTATTTCGACTAGGCTCCTCGCATCTACTCCGCATCTTTTCAAAAGGCTGACGGAAAGTTTATTTGTAGAAGCTACAAGCCTATTATTCTGCGACATTTGGTCTATCTGTCTGCTGTGCTTACCATCCTGTAGGGGAAAGCTGCTTTTGGGTGAGGTTAAGTGCATTATTAGACCGGTAGCGCGCCGTTTCATAGCTTTAAGTATAGCTGTGTTATTGTAAAAATGCAAGGGAATTCATAATTCATAATTCATAATTCATAATTCATAATTCTTAATTCTTAATTCTTAATTACCCATTCCCCCCTTAGCTTGCATCGGTTGCAGGTTTAGGACTACAGCTTCCGCCATGTATATATACAGCATCACCGGTACCTGAATTTCCCGTAATAGTACCGCTCTTGATAGTCCATTTATCAACTTTATACTCGTTGTCCGGTGTTGCGGTAAAAGTTACGGTTTTATTCCCTTCTACCTCCAACTTCCAAAGTTCACACTTTGTTCAGTTGTTCAATTTTAAGGACGGTATAGTTCTGTTTATTATCACAAATATTACTGCGGCGTACAGTTTTTATCCAAACAAATTTCTTTCCCGATTGCATCAAGATTTTGTGATACTCGATTCAATGGCTTTTAAGGATAGGCTTAGAGAAGAAATTGAATATCAAGGCTTGCCGGTAAAGGAGATTTCCGCAAAGGCGGTGGGGAAAAGAAGGTCGATGGACAGTATACATTCGATCGTCGAAATAAAGCTCTTCAAAGACACCCTATAAATAATATTTTTGGTGTTCAGGATATACGCCCCGCTCCAGAACGCGGTTGACTTGTGCAAGCATTGCGTCCCTATCCTGCGGCAGTGTTCCTTTCAGCGTTAAAAAGTTGGAGGCGTGGTTGGAACGGAAAATCACCGGAGCAGTCATCTCTTCAACATGGATATTCTCTAAAATCAGTTTTAATTCTCTCACAACCTCTTCAATCCCGACGATTGTGTACTTTCCTTCGGCGGCGGCTTTAGTAAGATAGCTGCCGTCCTCAAGCCGCAATGTGAGCAGCCCCGCATACGTCAAATACATTTTAGAGATAATCTCGCCGGTTTTAATCGCATGCTGCGTGTTATCCCGTTCGGCGCCGTTAATCCCTAAAATAAAGGTTGCCGACAGTTCCATCTCGGCGTCTTTCACCTTGTTGGAAAGTTTGATCATCTCCGCCGCCGTTGTTCCCTTTCGGATAAACTTGAGCGTTTCATCGTCGCCGCTTTCCACACCGAGATACAAAAGCGTCAAGCCCTTTGAGGCCAGCAGCTTCAATTCTTCCGGAGATTTTTGTCTGATATTGAGATGAGTTGCATAGCAGGACACCCGTTTGCACTGCGGAATAACGGCAGCAATCGCGTCCAACACCGCGGTCAAGTAGTCCGTCGGGGCGGTTAACGCATCGCCGTCAGCCAAGAACACCTTATCGACACGGCGGTAGTGTTCGGCAAACATCACGAGTTCCTGCTTCACCGTTTCAATCGGCTTAATCCGGAATTTTTTTGTCTGATACATTCCGCAGAACACACAGCGGTTATACGAACAGCCGAGCGTTACCTGTAAAATTAACGAATAGGCCTCGCTCGGCGGACGGTACAGCGGATAATCATAAGGGTCGTAGAGCGAATATTTCATACTCATCGGCAATTACGAAAACAGCAGCGATCCGAAAACATCGTAAAAGAGTTTCCCAAACAGCAGCACGATAACGCAGATCATCAGCGGCTTGATAAACGCGGTGCCTTTTTTTATCGCAAAGCCCGCTCCGATATAATTCCCGATGATGCCGAATACGGCGGCAGGCACCGCGATGGAATAGATCACTTTGTTGCCGATTATGACGGCGATCAGCGATGCATAGTTTGAGGCAAGGTTCAGCACCTTTGCATTGCCGGAAGCGGTTTTAAGATCGTACTTCATCCATGCGGAAAAAACGATAATGGCGATGGTTCCCGTTCCCGGGCCGATCAGCCCGTCATAAAATCCGATCACCAAGCCTGCACAGGATGCTAAGATAAGCGCTTTCTTTTTCGGAATGTCGGCAGATTGATTCTCCGCACCGAAGTTCCGCTTTAATAAGAGAAGAACGGCAACAATCGGAAGCACAACGACCAATGCGGTTTTAAGCGTTTCTTGATTTATCATCAACGCCAGTCTTGTTCCAAGGTATGAAGACGCAAACGAACAGACTGCGGAAATTGCGGCGACCTGCCAGTCGACTGCCCCGTTTTTAAAAAAGCGCGCAGCGGAAAGCGTCGTACCGCACGCAGCGGAAAATTTATTGCATCCGATTGCCGTATGAGGCGGAAGCCCGACAAACAAATATGCAGGCAGCGAAATTAATCCACCGCCTCCTGCAGCCGAATCGACAAACCCCGCCAAAAAAACAAAAAACCATAGGAACGCAAGCGCCCAAATACTTAAATCCATGGACGTATCCTATCATCATTTTAACGCTTTGTATATCACACGCCGGAGCAAGGAATTTATAATTAACATAATGATTAAAACGATTTCACAGATTGTCTCAGGGATCCCGCATTATAAATATTTTAGGCGGATGCAAAGACTAATTACCGGATTGCGGTTACAAGCGACAGCAGCTCTGCTGGTTTTGCGATTATATGAGTTGCACCGGCGCCTTCCAATTCGGAACGGTCGCGAAAACCCCACAGCACGCCGACGGTAGTCAACCCCGCGCTTGCGCCGGTCTGTATGTCCACGGCTGTGTCTCCGATGTAG
>CAJPTT010000329.1 GCA_905373565.1 uncultured Treponema sp.
ATTCTGCTCCATCGGGAAGTGATTTTTTTGCCTAAATGGTGTATAGTAGACCTGTTCGCTAACGGAGTTATCGAATAGGTCTACGAGTTCTAAATCGTGCAAATAGCAGGTTTATTTTAAGCGGTACAAATGGTACCGCTTAAAAACACGGCGAGTTTGCTTCGCAAACATCGCTTATTAACGTATGCGCGTTCCGCGCATAAATGCAGCAGTTTCCAAAGTTCACACTTTGTTCAACTGTTGCATTTTAAGGTGCGATTTAGAACATCGCATTTTAAGGTAGCCTGTTCTGAAACTGAAGTTTCAGAACAGGTCTACTATGGAGGAGGCATAATGGAACAGCATAAAAACAGCGGCCGCATAAACTACCGTTTTTTTCTTTCGTATCTTCGGTATGCAAAGCTGCCCTTTGCCGCCGCCCTTGCCGCTGTCGGCATTGCTACCGCAGCTGCAGCCGCTTTACCGATTATCTCTGCGTCGGTTATCAACGCCGATTTTGCAGGTATGACGGCGGATAATCTAAAGGCGTTCTTAATTGAAAAAGGCGTACTTTTCCTTTTAACTGCCTTTGTGTATGCAGCCGGTATGTATGCAAAGGTAGTATTTTTTACGAAAACGGCAAATAAGGCGGCTGAGCACATTCAAATGGATACGGCACGGCGCCTCTTGCAGTTACGAATGGAACGCTTTGATTCTATGACCTCAGGGAATATTGTCTCCCGATTTTCTTCGGATGTCGATACCGTACGCAATTTGTATGCGACTGTGCTTGCAGAAATTTTCAGCACCGGTATTCTCATGGTGGTATTGTACATCACTTTGTTTACGATAGACATTTCAGTGTTCTTTTTGAGTATCGGTTATTTACCGGTGATGTACCTTTTTGCACGGTATTATCTGCACAAAAGTCAAAAGCCTATTCAGCAGAACCGGCAAGCGCTCGGTGAATTAAGCGGTTTTTTACGGGAATCGGTAGCAGCAGTTGAAAGCATTCAAACGTTTTGCCGTGAAACGGTAATTGAGCAGCAATTTGAAGCTATCAATAACACTGCGTATAGTGAAAAACGGAAGTCTCTCGTATTGTACGGCCTTTTTTCGTGGAATATTATCGAAAGAATGCGTTCTGTGGTGTATGCGCTTGCTATCGGTGTATTCGGTCTTTTGTATTTTAAGGGACTCGCGATTCCTGTTGGTACGCTCTTTATCATTATCAGCTATAATGGAAAAATTATTGATATTTTCCTTATGTTCTTTTTGCAAATCAACAATTTTAAAAGCGCCTTTGTCGCAGCAGGGAGAGTATCGGAAGTCATTGCTTTCGAGCATGAACCAAGCGGCGGCGAGCGGCACGTGCCGCAGGGGACTATTACCTTTCAAAATGTACGCTTCAGCTACAAAGCCGATACTCCGGTATTAAAGGGGGTAAGTTTTACCGCACGGAAAGGAGAAACACATGCTTTTGTCGGAAAAACCGGCTGCGGAAAGTCAACTATTATGAATGTTCTTTTGCGGTTTTACCCGCATCAGGAAGGCAGCATCCTTTTTGACGGCCGTGCCGTTGAATCGCTTGATAGCGCTGCGCTTCGATCAAAAATTGCAGTGGTATTACAGGAACCGTATCTTTTTACCGGAACACTTTTTGATAACATCGGTTTAGGCGATTCGGCTTTTTCCGAAGCAGCGTGTATAGAAGCCTTGCGGGCGGTCGGCGGGGCTGCCTTGCTTGAAAAGAACACTGAAGGGATTCATGCGGAAGTACGTGAAAATGGAAAGAATTTTTCGCACGGTGAGCGGCAGATTATCTGTTTTGCCCGTGCAATGGTGCGCGATCCTGTCATTCTTATTTTAGATGAAGCAACAGCGCACATCGACACCGAAACGGAACAGCTGATTAACCGCGGTATCGCAGTATTGAAGCAAGGACGCACCACGCTGATGATTGCCCACCGGCTTTCAACGGTACAGCACGCTGATGTTATCAATGTTATTGAAGACGGAATTATTACGGAACAAGGCTCGCATGAACAGCTTTTAGCGCTTGGTAAAAGCTATGCAGCCTGGTATACCCTACAAACAGGCAAAGAGGAGCACGCCTAATATGCAATGTACGAGCTATGCAAAGATTCCGCAAAAAAGAGGCGGAACATTTCGGTTTTACAGCTTAATTGCCATAATTGTACTGCTGCTTACTTTAAGCATGACGGCAGGCGCTATCTTCGGTTCAGCGCCCTTAACAATAAAACAAGTAATGACGGTGCTGCAATTTAAATGTACCGGTGTAAAAACAGCTGATTTTTACCTCCCGCACTTTTTTATTGTATGGGACTTACGCATACCGCGCTCTATTCTTGCCCTTGCTGCAGGCGGTACGCTTGCCGTTGCAGGTGTTGCGATGCAAGCTATTACGCAAAATGTACTTGCGGATCCCTACATACTCGGCATTTCAAGCGGAGCTTCTGCAGCGGTTGGCTTTGTATTTTTTATGGGAGGCGCGCTCTATTTTTCTTCATATAGTATTCCGCTATTTGCTTTTTGCGGGGCGATATTCTCACTCATGCTTGTGTATAAGATTGGGAAGGTCGGCTCTTCGTCGAGCACCCGCCTCGTATTAGCCGGTATTGCCGTTTCGATGGCTTTCCATGCATTAACGCAGTTTTTCATTACCATTATGCCTGAAAATGCCAATTTAGCCCTTCTTGTATCGTGGATGATGGGCTCGCTTGCCGGAGCTCGCTGGAACAATATTGCCGTGCCCTGTATCGGTTCTCTCCTCGGCGTATGTTTTTTCTTTATTACTGCACGGGCTTTTAACCTTATTTCACTTGGGGATGAAACAGCCTTAAGTTTAGGGATCAATGTTAAACGTATTAAACGGATGACGGCTATTTGCGTAGCCTTTACAACCGGCTTGATTGTTGCCGCCTCAGGGATTATCGGCTTTGTCGGTTTTATTATTCCGCATATTATAAGGCTTATTGCAGGATCCGATCACCGGCGGCTTTTTCCGCTTTCGTTTTTGTGCGGCGGTTTGTTTTTAATTTGGATGGACATTTTAGCACGCACAGCCTTTGCTC
>CAJPTT010000330.1 GCA_905373565.1 uncultured Treponema sp.
ATGTCCCCTCTTATCGGATGGTTTTAAATCAAACGATCGAAAAAGATTCCTCAGCGGGCACTGCCAACCTTGCTACGCCTCAAGGCCTATCGTTGCTGAAACGTTCATATACCATTGCATACGAAACGGGAGCCGAGCCACAGTCGTTGGAAGAAGGTTCAGCTGAAAAAGTTGTCGTACTTGCGCTCAATCGGCGTTCCGCTTCGGAAACATTCAGAAACATCCGACTTTTAGTCTCGCCTGAAACGAAACTGATTAGACGGATTGAAGCATGGCCTATTTCCGGCAGCAAGATAACTTTTGACTTTTCGGCTTATCGATTGAATACGGGAATTCCGGATTCCCGCTTTTTATATGATATACCGCCCAATGCGGATATGCTGAACAATTTTTTATTTGAAGAATAACGGAGCAACAGTTCCCGCCGTAATACGAGGAACGTTCGTTTTCAGCCATTGAAATACCCGGCTGAAAAACTAGGAAGGAATAGATGCAGGATATAGGAAACGTATTAGAAAAAACACGTAATGAAAAACAGATAAGTCTTGAGCAGGCTTCTCGGGAAACGAATATTGCACGCCGATATTTGGAGGCGCTTGAAACAGGTATGTATGAGGTTTTTCCCGGAGAACCGTATGTTGTCGGTTTTTTGCGGAACTATGCGGAATACCTCGGATTAAATCAAAACGAATGTGTTACGCTGTATAAGCAGGCAAAAATACAAGAAACGGCCATACCGCCTGAAAAACTTATCCCACAAAAACAGTTTACCATTCCCCGCAGCGTTTTTGTCGGCGCCGGTGTAGTAATTCTTTTAATAGCAGTGTTTTTTATCGGCAGAATAGTGATTGCCAAAATCGGTACGGCAATAAAAGACAGACCTGCGCAGCCGGTCGGACAAACAGAAATTATCGAAAAAAAAGAAAATGCTTCCTATATTCTTTCACAAGATGTATTTGAAAAACGGCTGTTTACCGGCGATACCGTTATGCTCCCGCTCGGCGAAAAAAAATATCAACTAAAAGTCGAAAAGACCGCCCCCGAACTATACCTCGCGACGGATATCGGAACTCAGATTATTGCATTAGGCCAAAGCCTTGTTCTTGACCTTAACGGCGATGTTACCGCCGATATAAAAATTTCCGTTGAAGATATCGACACATCCGATGAATCGAAGGGCGTATTGGTGGAAATACTCACCACAGGTTTTTCCGAACCGGTTTCCGCAGAAACTCCGAATATAAAGGTATCCGATCAGACGACTCAATCCGAATCGGCAAAATACAAGATATTGTTCGATGCCGGTTCCGCATATCCGGTAACCTTAAATGCAACATTCCGAAGCTATTGTCTCTTCCGTTATGAACAGGATAGAGCAAACCGCGACGAACGATATTACCAAAAATCGGAACAACTGACTGTTCAAGCAAATAACGGTATCCGTATTTGGGCATCAAATGGAAATGCCGTTAAAATGCAAATTATTGCAGGCGGAAAGACCATTGATATAGAAGTCAGCCGACCGGGCGAGGTTATCGTTAAGGATTTAAAATGGATCAAGGACGATGAAACGGGGCGTTATGCATTTGTGGTAATGGACGTTGACTAGGCGTTTTTTTCTTGATCAGCATGGATGCGCTAAAAATCAGGTAGACGGAGAGCTGCTCATCGGTATTTTAACCGATAAAGGCTGGCGAAAAACTACCGAGCCAGAAAAAGCCGATCTCATCATTGTCAATTCGTGCGGCTTTATCGAACCGGCAAAACGAGAATCGATTGAAGCCGTTATAACCGCTCG
This sequence comes from uncultured Treponema sp., assembly GCA_905373565.1. GTDB lineage: Bacteria > Spirochaetota > Spirochaetia > Treponematales > Treponemataceae > Treponema. The sequence continues at coordinate 1,799 of CAJPTT010000330.1, forward strand.
AACAGCCTATCCTCAGGCAAAAATTTTGCTGGCAGGTTGTTTAGCAGAGCGGTACGGAGACATATTTAAAACCGAATTTGAAGAAGCCGATGCCTTTTTCGGCAACGGAGACCTATCGCAGCTCCCCGTACTCATTGACAAACTTTTTCCCGATACACTGCCGACTGAACAACTTCCGGCCAAAGATCGACCGACATCATCCGGCAGCAAAAAAAAGATTGATGTAACATCCCCTTCCCTCTTACCTCATCCCGCTGTACAAAACGCCGAACATTACCAACCGGCACAGCCTGCCGTGCATGGTCGCCCGTTTCTTAAACCGGCGCAAGAAGGCATATGTTGCGGGCAGCGCCCCGAACTGCTCAACTTTCCCCGTTCAGCCTTTATCAAAATTACCGAAGGCTGTAATAACTGTTGCTCATTCTGCGCAATACCGCTGATACGCGGCGCGGTAAGAAGCCGTCCTATGGACGGCATCGTCAACGAAATACGGGACTTTGTGCAGAAAGGATATAAAGAATTCAACCTCATCGGGCAAGACCTGGCAGTGTATGACGCCGCACCGCCTCTAGATAAGCTCAGCAACCAGCTTAACAATAACTTGCCCGCATTCCCGGCTCAAACGAAACAGGGGCATTCGGGTTTAGCACAGCTTTTACGCGCGATTTCCGGTATTGAAGGAACATTCAGCATCCGGCTGCTCTACATCCACCCCGATCATTTTCCGCCGGATATTTTGCCGATTATGACTGCCGACACCCGCTTTCTCCCCTACTTTGATATACCTTTTCAATCCGGCTCCGATCCGATCATCCATGCGATGAACCGCTGCGGCTCTGCCGAGACCTATCTCAAGTTGATAGAAACTATCCGCGCAGCTTTCCGCACAGCGAAAAGCCCCTACGGAGAAGCGGTCATCCGTACGACCTTTTTAACAGGCTTTCCGGGAGAAACTCAAGCTGATTTTGAGCGGACGGCAGCTTTCTTGCAGGCAGTACAGAGCCTGTGGTCAGGGGCATTCGCCTATTCGCAGGAAGAGGGAACTAAGGCTGCCGATATGAAAAAACAGGTGCCGGCAAAAATTGCCGAACAGCGCAAGACAGCCCTCAACGAACTGCAATTAAAGATTACTGAACAAAAACTCGCCGCTTTTTGCGGGCTGGAAACGGACGTCCTTATCGAAGAGCTTATCCCGCAGACGCAAAACAGCGAAGAAGAGAACGCACAAAACTGTATTGCTCTGGGACGAGCATGGTTCCAAGCGCCGGAAGT
>CAJPTT010000331.1 GCA_905373565.1 uncultured Treponema sp.
CCGCTACATCGGATACCAGCCCGCTCGCCCGTATCCGCGGCGCATATATTGAGCTGCTTTCTTGCTGCATTCGCCTGAAACGCGGTTTGCCAAACGGGAAATACTGCCGAGTACGTCGATGGCAGGGTAGTGCCCGCGCTGTGCAAGTTTCCGGTTGAGTACAACGTGTCCGTCCAAAATACCGCGTACCGCATCGGAAATCGGCTCGTCCATGTCGTCGCCGTCAACAAGTACGGTATAAAATCCGGTAATCGAACCTTTTGCAGAAGTTCCGCTCCGCTCGAGCAATTTAGGCAGTACCTCAAAGACGCTCGGAGTGTAGCCGCGGGTTGCCGGCGGTTCCCCAATTGCGAGGCTGATTTCGCGCTGAGCCTTGGCAAAGCGGGTAACCGAATCGAAAAGGAGCATCACATCCTTTCCTTGGTCGCGGAAATATTCGGCGATCGCAGTGGCCGTATATGCGCCGCGGATACGGGCGAGCGGGCTGGTATCCGATGTAGCGGTTACCACAACCGAATGTTTGAGTCCTTCCGGGCCGAGGTCGTGTTCCAAGAAATCGTTTACCTCGCGGCCGCGTTCGCCGATAAGTGCAATCACGTTGACGTCGGCGCTCGTGTTCCGCGCAATCATACCCATCAAGGTTGATTTACCGATACCCGAACCGGCAAAGATACCGATACGCTGTCCCCTACCGACGGCAAGGAGTGCATCGATAGCGCGAATACCGGTTACGATTCGTTCTTTAATGGGACGCCGTTCCATCGGATCGGGCGGCGGCGCAAGAATAGGGTAGTGAAGGGGAGAGTAGGGTTCCTGTTTACCGTCCGCCGCCCTTCCAAGCGAATCGACAACGCGGCCGAGTAGTACCGAACCGACAGGTACGGAAAGCATTGTTCCGCTTGCGATAACATCACAGCCGATTTCCACTCCCTGTATATCTTCGTAGGTCATCAGCTGTACGGTTGAGCCGTTTAAACCGATAACCTCGGCGATAATACTTTCTGTGTTATCTTTCAGATTGATTCTGCATAATTCCCCGACGGATGCTTGCGGGCCGCAGCTTTCGATAAGAAGCCCCTGCACACGGCTGACAACACCGGTGCGCTTAATGGGTTCCGTTTCGGAAACCGCGTCAAGGTATTTATCAAAAAGCGACGTCATAAGCTACTTTCGATTTGAAGACCCGTCGGAGGAAGCCGCCCGCGTCCGTATCGGAGATATTTCGAGGATGCGTTGTTCAAGTTCATGCAGCTGAGAGGCGATACGTGCATCTACCGAACCGAAGTCGGTTTCGATAACACAGCCGCCTGCATCTACCGATAGGTCTTCCACAACGGTGATGTTTTTGATATTCTCCGCCGCGGCCAAGAAGTCTTTGGTATGCTCGCTCGTTAAACCGACATCGGCAAGGTTTACCCGTAGAATGACATCGGCACGTCCCTTAACTTTACGCAGCGCGTGGATAATATTCGACATTACGACATTCCGCTGATTTTCTGAGATGACTTTTACAACCTTGCGGGTCATCAACAGCACGAGGTCGACAATCTGCTGTTCCGTCTCCGCTAAAATCTCTTCGCGTTTATCCATCGTACGTTCGATCATCGTATGGAGCCGCTCTATCAAACGGGTTACTTCGACTTTCCCCTCTTTAAATCCGGCTTCCCGTCCCGCATCGAAACCTTCGGTGAAAGCCTTTTTTTGCGTAGCCGCTTCGGTTTGTTCCGCCTTATCAATAATATCGGCAGCCTTTTTCTCCGCTTCGCTGACGAGTTCTTGAGCTTGTTCGCGGGCTTTTTGCGCATCGATTTGAGACACATCCATCTGCCGCTTCGCTTCTTCAAAAGCGGTTTTCTTTGCGTTTTCGATAATTTCATCGGCTTCGCGGTGAGCGTCGTCAATGAGCTGTTCTTTTTCGATTTCCCACTGACGTTTAAATTCTTCCGCTTCGTTTTTGAGATCCTCAAGCGTCGGCCCCTCGGGAATCGGAACGGCTTCTACCACTTCGGTAGTAGTTTCCGGTTCAAAGGTTTTCGCTAATGCCAACACCATATCACCGTTGAGCTTTTTAACTTCAAAATCACGAAAAATATTTTTAGCCACTTTCAGAATCTCCTTTTAAACGGATTGCCCTGCATTTCCGCTTACACGCATAATGCGACAGAATAGTTTGCCGCATTCATTCAACCTAGACAATCATCTCGTCTTCGTCGGAACGTGCAATAACGATATCGCCGTTGTCCTCCAAGTGCCGGATAATCGAAACAATCTTCTGCTGTGCTTCTTCGACGTCCTTCAAACGAGTCGGTCCCATGTATTCCATTTCTTCTTTTAACATGCTTGCCGCACGCTTAGACATATTTCTGAATATCTTATCCTGTACTTCGGTATCGACAATCTTAAGCGCTTTTGCAAGCTCTTCACTGTTAACCTCACGCAGCACCTTTTGAATGGAACGGTCGTCGAGCATAACAATATCTTCGAACACGAACATACGTTTCTTGATCTCTTCCGCCAGGTCGGGGTCTTGATCTTCAAGCGATTCGATAATCGACTTTTCGGAAGACCGGTCGACAAGGTTGAGGATTTCAACGATGCTTTCTACACCGCCCGCTGCCGTATAATCTTCGCTGGAGAGGGTAGAAAGCTTCTTTTCGAGTACCCGTTCAACTTCACGTAAAACATCGGGCGAAGTTCTATCCATTGTTGCGATACGGCGGGCTACATCGCTCTGAATTTCATCAGGTAGGTTTTGCAAAATGACTGATGCTTTCTGCGGTTCCAGATACGCAAGGATGAGCGCAATGGTTTGCGGGTGTTCCTGCTGAATAAAGTTTAAAAGATGCGCAGGATCGGTACGCCGGATAAAGTCGAAGGGGCGTACCTGCAACGAGCTGGTGAGCCGGTTGATAACCTCAATCGCCTTTTGGCTACCGAGCGATTTTTCCAATAAACCGCGCGCATAATCGATACCGCCGGTCGTAATGAAGTTTTGGGCGGCCATCAGGTCTTGAAATTCCTGCAATACCGCTTCTTTCAGCT
>CAJPTT010000332.1 GCA_905373565.1 uncultured Treponema sp.
GTTGGAAAATGTTTCGATAATCGCCATCACCTCTTTATGCGTTTTTTTGAGCATTGCTTCTGCATCGGTATATGATGTGTTTTGATGTTTTTCCCAAAAAGCAACATTCATCTGGGGATAGGTTTTCCAATTATAGGGCGCCGGCAAAAAAGGCGCAGGTTTCCCATTTGTGTTTGTCTGTATCCAATTCAGCAAAAGACAGAGCCACTCATATAGATGAACTAAAACATCCCGTACGTTTTTATCGCGTTCGTTCGGAACAATATCGGCACTCTTTTCTTCGTCAGACATTTCGTCGATTAACGTCCACAGCTTTGCGAATTGTTCATTTGCGGCTTGGATTAAATCGGCTTTGGTGGTAGGTCTTGGCATAGTCTAGTCTCCTTGAGTACGATACGATAGGTTATCAGGAGCCTCTAAAGTAACTGCAACTCTGCTAATACAGGGCAGTGATCGGAAAAAGCCCTAAAAGTATTAAACAGACCTATACGAACCGTTTCACATTTAAATCGATCATGATGATAAAAAATATAATCATTAACAAACATTTGTTGCCCGTTTCTATATGTACCGATAAAAGTAAATTGATCTTCCTCTCCGTGTTTTTTTTGCCGATCGGTATGATATGCGCTTACTAAACCGAGCTTTTCCATGTTTTCTAAAAAAACTGCATGATTATTTTTATCGGCTTCATCTTTTAATTGCATACTGCTATTAAAATCACCAATCCATAGTACCTTATTATCTTCAGGAATTAATGATTTACTATAAGTAGGATCTTCAATAGCGCCTGTCACCTGCATAATATAATCTTGTTTTTGATTAGCTTCCGGTCCGGCAATCTTTGTCCACACATGAACAAGCGTAAAAGATTCGTTTGTATCTTTGGAAGTCACTTTATACGGCACAACATATCTATACGGAACGGTATTACCATAAATGCGTTCAATTCGATATGTATTTGAAAACAGCGCTACCCCCAAATCCCCACCGGATTTATCATTGTGCTTATATTCTTGTCCATCGCCGTATTTATCTTGCAATTGACCTAAGCATTTCTCAATTTCAGATATAGGCTTATTATTCAACATATCGTATTCCTGAATGGCATAAATATCAGCATTGTATCCCTCTTTGCAAAGATGAGCCGCTTTTTCGGGTGTCAAACCGTATCGGCAATTCCAAGTACATATTTTCATAAACACCTCCTCTCAGTACCGCTATTATAGCACATTAACCTGTCAGAATGTGTCAGGTTTGAAAAAACATTTAAACTTTTTTATGGTGCGCCGCTATTTTTTCAGCGAAATCGATTATTCCTTTTTTTAGGTTTTCCGGTTCAAGAATTTCTACCTCAGTACCGAGCGACAAAATAAATCCGTACAGCCAATGATCGATCGGAAGATATACTGAAAGCGTATACGAGCCGTCCATATTTTTTGTGATAAGATCGGGAGGAAATTCATCATAAAACCGATAGGCGATTCCGGCGGTGCATTTTAATTTTATGTTCGTAAGCGTCAGAGCATCGGAATAGTCTGTACGGTCAGGTAGCTTGTTGAGCAATTCCGTACGCTTAAATGTGCTTACTGTCTGCATAACGGAAACCATACGGTTTAACCGGAAAAGCCGGTAAGCATTTTTGTCGGTACACAAACTTTCAACGTACCACGTCTTGGATTTAAACAAAAGGCGAAGCGGATAAATCGTACGCTCAGTTTTTTCTCCATAGGAACTGAGATATTCAATGCGGAGCGCACGACATTCCAAGATGGCTTGTTTAACCGTATCGAAAATGGACGTGTCGTTTTTGTTTTCCCAGCGGGAATAATCAACCTTAACCCAATCGGCATGACGCTGAAAGACAGCAGACAACCGGTTTAAAATCGATTCGGTATGTATCTCGTCAACAGGCGATAAACATTGCAGGGCGAGCAGAATTTTATCTTGCTCTTCTTGTGTTACAATCGATTTATTGATGGTGTATGTTTCGTCAATAAAAATTCCGCCGCCTGTTCCCTGCACCGTATACACCGGAATACCGGCACAGCTTAAAATATCAATATCACGATACACGGTACGAATCGATACAGCAAATTTTTTCGCAAGCTCCTGCGCCGTCGTTCGTTTTTTATTGAGAAGAATAAAGACGATTTCAAAAAGCCGTTCGGAACGCATAACGATAAAAGTATAGCATAAAAAGTAGACGGGTTCCTATAAAGGGCATTTAATTATAGCAGTTACAGCGTTGATAATAGAGGTTAAAATCACCAATCTATAGTACCTTAGCACTGCTAAAAGCTTGCAGTTTTTTAGAGATACCCTCTTGCTTGACAATCGGTATAGACATTGGACATACTGATTATATGGCATTATCATTAAACGAAATTAAAACGCGAGCACAACAGTTTGTACTGAACTGGAAAGATAAAGCGGCAACTGCGCGGGAAGAAGCGGATGCGCAAACCTTTGAAAACGAGTTTTTTGCAATTTTCGGTGTACCGCGTAATAAAATTGCCGTGTTTGAGCACAAAGTTAAACTGTTAGATGGTTCAAATGGATATATCGATCTTTTTTGGAAAGGTTACATTCTCATCGAAATGAAGTCTCCCGGCAAAGACCGGAAAAAAGCCTTTGAACAGGCAAAAGCCTATGCCAATGCGCTTCAGAATACCGATATACCGAAGAGCATTTTGATTTGCGATTTTGTTCATTTTGATTATTATCATTTAGAAAAAGATGCGGAACTCACCTCTTTTACGATTGATGAACTGGCGGATTACATTGAACTGTTTCTTTTCCTTGCAGGTTATAAAGATGTTGAATATAAAAAGCAGGATGCTGTCAATATTGAAGCAGCGGAAAAGATGGGAGAGTTGCACGACACCTTAAAAGAGATCGGTTATACCGGACATCAGCTGGAGGTGTATTTGGTTCGTCTGTTATTTTGTTTGTTTGCTGATGACACCGGTATTTTTGAGCATGATCATTTTATTAAATATATTTTGCAGCGGACGAATATTG
>CAJPTT010000333.1 GCA_905373565.1 uncultured Treponema sp.
TTTTTAAACTGGGTTGTGTATACAATTTCAAGCATTGAGCGATTCCCTTAAATCATGTATTGATGAAAAGGAGCCATGCAATTCTTTTCCGATCTCAGCCGATTCTATTGTTCGCATCGTCAAAGTATTTGGTAAATCACTTTTTATTTCAAAGGGAATTCTGTGCTCCCTAACAACCGCTTTTGCAAATAATGTAAATGCCGTTGAAACAGACATACCAAAATCTTCACAAATAAGAGAAAAATCGTTCTTTAACTGAGTGTCTATTCTAACGCTAAAAGCAGACGGATTCATAATCGCACCTTTCTGATATAAACATACACCTTTTTAATACCGATTTGCAAGATACAAGTTTACCCCAGCGACCATTCCTTCGAGCGGTTTTGCAGATTCCACAAGCGGGCGTACAGCCCGTTGCGTGCAAGCAGTTCACGGTGTGTGCCGCACTCTTGAATGCGCCCTTCGTTTACGACGAGAATTTGATCGGCGTTTTCGATTGTTTTAAGGCGGTGGGCGATCATCACGACGGTTTTATTCCGTACCAGTTGACCGATGGCTTTTTGTACTGCAACCTCATTTCGCGCATCCAAACTTGCAGTCGGTTCATCGAGCAGCAAAAGAGGCGCATCTTTCAGTAATGCCCGCGCAATAGCGATCCGCTGTTTTTCTCCGCCGGAAAGCGTGGAGCCTCCTTCACCTGCAACCGTGTCATACCCTTGCGGCAGCTTCATAATAAAATCGTGGCAATTCGCCTTTTTCGCCGCTTCAATCATCTGCTCTTCGGACGCATCCTTTCTGCCGAATAAAATATTTTCCCGAATCGTTTCGTGAAACAAATACACATCCTGCAGCACCATAGAAACTGCCGCAAGCCATTTTTCATTGTCGATTGTTTTTATCGGCGTATCACCGCATAGAATCGTTCCGGTGTCGGCTTCCCAAAACCGCGCCAGCAGCCGGATAATCGTCGATTTTCCGCTTCCGCTCGGTCCCACAATCGCCGTGAGTTTTCCTTTCGGGATAGTGAACGACACATCTTTCAGTACGGCGCTGCCGCTTCCCTTCACATACGAAAAGCCGACATTCTTAAATACGATATCGTCAACCGCAAAGTGTTCCACCGTTCCCGGTAAGGGTTCCTGCTTCATCACTGCGCCGATGCGGGACGCTGACACATAGTGCACCCGCAGGAGTGCGATATAGCGCATCCAAACAAGCAAGGGGCTGACAATCTTCGTACCGACAATAATCAAACTGAGATAATCAACCAATGCAAATCGTCCGCCTTGAATAAGATAGGCGCCGGTAAAACACATAAGCGGCAGACCGAGCCGGATGCAGGTTACGGCAAGCGATAAAAGCGTACCACCGGTGATTTCTCCCTTTAAAGCAGTATCCCGCACATCACGATATGCGTTACTCAGGCGGGTAAATCCCTGTCCCGTCTGATTATATGAGCGCAGCACCTTCATCCCGAAAAGATATTCATTGAGCGAATCGGCTGCCGCGTCTTTTGCCGACTTTGCTGCAGAATCCAGTTTTCCGAATGTCTTTAACGAAAGCACGATGATGAGCGCTGCAACCGGCATCGTCATATAAAATGCAAAAGCCATCTGCGGATTAAAATAAAACATAAAGAGGGATGTGATGATGCAGCTGAACACTACCCCTGCCAAGCCGGTAAACAGGGCGACCATCGACTGTTCAAGCGCAAGAAAGTCCGACGTAAAAGTATTGATCAGCTCTCCTGCCGCCTTTTTGGAAAAATAACCGAGCGGCAGTGTTTTCAGTTTGTAGACAAAATCGGTTTTGTTTTCAGCCGAATGTGTTGCAGCCGGTAAGAACGTACCGAGAAACGAACCCCAGCTGACGAATAGCTGCACGGCAAACAAGCCGCCCATTACAATACAGATGATGCGGAGCGTGTGCATATTCAGCGAAGCCGGATTCGCAAAACCTTCAGCCAACAAATTGATTGCAAAGTATACGGCGACGGCGGGGAACGAAATCGTCAGTCCTTCAAAAAAATGGCACAGCGCCGGTCCAATCATCTGCTTTGGATGCCCCATCGTAAATGCATTGATGATAGTTTTCATACTGTCAATCTCCTTCTTATTCCTTATTCATGCCGCCGATCAATCGACCATTCGTCCGCGGTGTGCTGTAAGTCCCACAGGGCTTTATACTCCGTGTCTCCGCTCATAAGCACGTGGTGCGTACCGCATTCAATAATCTTTCCATCCTGCATCACCAAGATTTGACCGGCTTCCGCAATGCTTTGCAGCCGATGAGCAATGACGATGAATGTTTTATTCCGTACCAGATTTTTAATCGCTGTCTGAATTTGATTTTCATTTTCCGCATCCGTGTAGGCAAGCGCTTCATCAAGAATAACAATCGGTGCATTTTTCAAAATCGCCCGTGCAATGGAAATCCGCTGTGCTTCCCCTCCCGACAGTTTGTTGTGTCCCGACCCGACCATCGTGCCGTACCCGTGCGGCAGCTTCATAATAAAATCGTGACAGCACGCCTGCCGTGCAGCTTCCATAACCGCCTCATCGCTCGCGTGTGAATGCATTCTGATGTTTTCCATAACAGTGCCCGCAAAGATGTACGTGTCTTGAAAAACCGCCGCCGTATACTCCATCAGGCGGGAAAAAGGAATATCGCGGATAGGCACACCGCCGATACTAATTGCTCCTTCTTCCGTTTCCCAAAAGCGCAAGAGCAGCTGTCCGATTGTTGATTTCCCTCCGCCTGATTCTCCGACCAGCGCTGTCATTTGTCCCTGCTGCGCCGTAAACGATATCCCGGACAGCGCCTGCTTCCGCAGCGGGTCGGCGCTTTTTTGGTATGAAAAAGAAACGTTGTCAAAACATACCTCCCAGCTGCGCGGTACAACAGCAGCTGCTCCGGCATCAGAATCGGTATCTATATCTGTTGCTCCTGTATCGGAATCGATATATGTAGGTTCCTGCACAATCTCATCAATTTG
>CAJPTT010000334.1 GCA_905373565.1 uncultured Treponema sp.
TGTCAATCCTCCTTTTTTATGTAAATTTACCGTACATATTGGGTAAAAGTCTACAGGCAACGGAAAATCTAATATTATATATAATATCACAGAAAGAAAGAATCTACAAGAAAAAAATTGTTAAATTATTTTAAGGCAACTACTCCAAATATTTCCGGTGCGGTTATTTCGTTCCTTATTTGAGCTTGCTCACTTCTTCTTTACTAAGACCTATTGCTTGGGTAATGATATCAACAGACACGCCCAGCCGTTTTAGATTACACGCATCCTGTAATGCCTTTTGTTGTAGTCCTTGCTGTATACCATCCTTTCTTGCATCCATTTCAACTAAATTCAATAACATATATTCTTGTCTCCTCTCTTCATTTTCTTTCAGTTCTTTGATATACCAATCTATCTTACGAATAAATGGCCTATCACACATAATGCCATTCATGTATTCTAAAAAGGCTTTGAGTTCCGGATCGGTCTCTTTATACGCACTATAGAGTATAGCATAGTTCTGTTCATTGTAAAAGCAATTTTTTAGGCAACCGGATATTTTGCCGTTAATAAGGCAGATTATTCATGTGGGGAGTGCTAATATTCCTTATATATGTTTAAAGGCGAGTATTAGGTCTGATTTCTAATAAGTTAATCGCATTGTAGAAATTTCATCTTTTAATGACTTTTCTACAAAACTATTCAATGACATATCCATTTTCTTTGCTGCAATTGCAACCTGACTATGAAATAATGGCGAAATACGAACATTAAATTTCCCGGAATAAGGTTTTTCAGGTTCAACGCCATCTTCCTTACACCATTCAAGATAATCATCAACAGATGCATGAAATTCCTGTTCAATCTCATCTACTGTTGTTCCTTGAAATGTGATTACAGTACGAGTATTGATAACTTCCCCGGAAAATATACGAGCATTTTCATCATATTCAACGACACCAATAAATCCCTTATAGTTCATCATATTTTTATCCCCGCATTTTCCAAAAATTTTCTCATAGATTTTATTGCACCTTTATCGGTAACTTTTTCAGGATGCGGCCTATGAAAAACGGCACGTTCCCCCTTCAATTCAATACGGATCCTCGAACCATTCCCTTCGGATATTTTTGCTCCCAGCGAATGCAAAAGATTTTCTATTTCCTGCCACTCAATATCTGATTGCACAGGATTTTTAAAAATAGCCTCATAAACTTTCTTTTGTTTTGAGTTCATATTGATATGATACTATACAATAGTACTATAAGCAAGCAAAATGCTGCATCAAAAAGGGAGCCTAGTGATACATAATACCGAAATAATCCAACCATTGCTTCATTACATCCTGTGCGGTAAGACACGTATCTCTTAAAAACCCGCGTTCATTTTTCCAATTTTTAATTCCTCTGTAGTAGTAAAGCTTTAGTTCTTCAGTAATGATAAACGGGACAATAGTATGTTTAAGACATTCCTTGAACAGTATCAATCTTCCGATACGGCCATTACCATCTTGGAACGGATGAATCGCTTCAAATCGGACATGAAAATCCAACACATCATCAAGAGTGATTTCCGATTTTGAATTGTATTCCATTAATAATGATTTCATCGCTGCCGCAACATCTGCTGGTTTTGTTGTTGCATCTCCACCCACTTCATTTTCCAACATTTTGTAATCTCCAACCTTGAACCATGATTTTTGACTGTCGGTTGTTCCCGACTTTAGGATATAATGAAGCTGTTTTATGAAACTTTCCGAAAGTTTCGTATGCGCACCTTCTATGATTACATCAATACAATGAAAATGATTTACCGTTTCAATAATATCATCAACTTTAACAACTTCATTTGTAACACCAAGCGTTTTTGTTTCAAAAATGAAGCGAGTTTGGTCGTGTGTAAGTTTTGAACCTTCTATGTGATTTGAATTATACGTAAGGTCAATCTGAATTTTGTGATAAATTCCGCCTTTCAATCCGGTTTCTTTTTCACGTTTAAGGAATGATAAGAGCGTATCCTGTTTTGCCGTATGGCGAATTTTTCGATGGGGCTTTTCCGCATCAGAAGGGACATTCCATGTTTTCCCTTCTAAAAGCGCTCCTACAATTCTACCCTGCAAGCAGTAATTTCTTACACTCCGTTCACTCATGTGCCAGCGTTTTGCAGTTTCTTTAACGGATAGGTATGTTATCTTGCTCATTGGTACTATTTTAACATAGTATCGGCAATATATAAAGCGGATTTATGCAGTTTAATTCAATTCTATTTTGCCGTTGACGCCGCAAGCCTTTATTTTAGTCGATAAAATGCTTCGATATCCGGCGGAGATGAAAGAACCGGCGTATTATGCGGAACTCTAATACGCCGGCTTTTTGGTAGAGCCCCTTAGCTGCTCATGTCCCGTGTATAAATTTACAATTTTTTAAATTTGTGCCATAACGTCCCCTGCATAGAAAGTTCAAGTACGGTTCCGTTTTCTTTGACAGCATAGTCATATTCATCAGTAGTGGAACTAAATACTAATTTTACTTTTTTATTTGCTTTATCTATGACGCATGCCATATTAATAGCATCTTTACCGGGGTCTTTAAACGTAGCCGTTGTACCGTTAAGCGTTAATATTGTGCCTTCCCATCCAGTCTTGATTGTATAGGTACACTTCCATTGTATGCCCTCTATGGTTGGTTCCGGCGCAGGAGTGGGGGTAGGCGTCGGCGCAGGAGCCGGTGTAGGCGCCGGTTCCTGTGCAGGTGTTTTATTCGCCTGTTTACAACCTGTTATTACAAATACGGCAGTCACCAGCACGAATAATACGCCAATCAATGAAACACTTTTCTTTGTCATTTTGTAACCTCGCTTCCTTGCAATGTTATTACAAGTTTTTTTAAACTGAAGTCGGCTCTCAGGTGATTCCGCTCCTGCTGTAAGGCTGCACCTTATCCGATATTTTTTCAGTCTTTTTTTCTTTCCGATTAAAGAAAGTTTCTTCCATAT
>CAJPTT010000335.1 GCA_905373565.1 uncultured Treponema sp.
TTTTCAAAGGCTTCCAAGCTGCGTAATTTAATCAGCGCGGAATCGGCGCCGACATTCTTAATAAGATTCAAACCTTCGGCAGTTGCTTTCTGAATAGCTAAAATTGCCTCAGCCTCACCCTGCGCTCTGCAAATAGCGGACTCTTTTTCCGCTTCTGCCTGTAAAATCATCGACGCCTTTTTTCCTTCCGCCACCAGAATGGAAGACTGCTTTTGTCCTTCCGCGATAAGGATGGCCTCGCGCCGTTCGCGTTCTGCACGCATCTGTTTTTCCATCGCTTCCTGAATGGATTCAGGGGGAATGATATTCTTTACTTCTACACGGTTTACCTTAATACCCCAGGGATCGGTCGCTTCGTCAAGAATGCTGCGCATGCGAGTATTGATAACATCGCGGCTTGTCAACGTACCGTCAAGTTCCAATTCACCGATAATATTCCGCAGCGTGGTCGCCGACAGATTTTCTATCGCATTCATCGGGTTTTCAACGCCGTAGGTATAGAGTTTCGGGTCGGTAATCTGAAAATAAATAACCGTGTCAATCATCATGGTAACGTTGTCTTTCGTAATAACCGGCTGCGGCTTAAAATCGAGCACCCGTTCCTTAAGCGACACCTTATTGGCGATTCGATCAACAAACGGCATCTTAACATGCAGACCGACCTCCCATGACTGGAAATAGCCGCCAAGCCGTTCGATAATAAACGACTGAGACTGCGGTACAATTCTGATATTCAAAATAAGCAGAATGAGTACGAACACAATTAATGCAAAAGCAATCCACATAATAAAACCTCTCTATTATATTTGGGTGTCTCTACAAGTTTCATTTTCAGAGGCATCCGTTTCTTTTACAATCAGGGTAACACCCTCTATCTTTTCGATGATACATTCGTTTCCGGCAGGTATAACTGCGCCGTCAACCGAAGCAGCAGTCCACACAGCGCCATTGATTTTAACTTGCCCTTTTTCCCATTCGGTAATGGTTTGTAACACGACGGCTTTTTTACCGATAAGGCTGTCTGCATTGGTATTTTCCCGTTTGGTATGCAAAATTTTCAGCGCAATGGGACGGGTAAAAAAGAGCAACAACAATGCAACAAGCGCAAACAGAACGCACTGCACATAAAACGGCGGATGTAACATGGAAATGAAAATCATCAGCACGGCGCTAAGCGAAAACCACACGGTCGTTAAACCAAGTGTCATTCCTTCGATAACCGCACAGACTACCGCAATGCCGAACCAAAACCACGGCGTATAAAACGCTAAAAACATCGACAGTTGGAAGAGCATACAGCCGCCTTATACTCGCGTCAACGCCGCTCCGATAAAGTCACGGAATAGCGGATGCGGCTTATTCGGGCGGGAGGCAAACTCGGGATGAAACTGCACCGCTACAAACCACGGATGCTTTTTCAGCTCAACGATTTCCACCAAATTGCGCTCAGGGTTGATTCCCGAAAGCAGCATATCGGAGTTTTCAAACCGGCTGCGGTACAAATTATTAAATTCATAGCGATGCCGATGGCGCTCACTGATTTCGTGCATTTTATAAGCCTGCTCCGCCTTGCTGTTCTCTGCAACCATGCAGCGGAAAGAACCGAGCCTGAGCGTACCGCCGAGCTGTACGTCTTTTTGGTCGGGCATCAAGTCGATAACGGGTTCACAATTCTTGATAAACTCGGATGAATGCGCGCGTTCCAACCCGAGTACATGGCGGGCAAATTCGATAACGGCAATTTGCATCCCAAGGCAAATACCGAAATAGGGAACGCCCTTGGTGCGCGCATATTCCGCAGTAAGCACCATCCCCTCAATGCCGCGCTCACCGAAGCCGCCCGGGACGATAATGGCATGCACATCTTTTAACAATTCTTCAGCCTTTGCCGCATCCGTAATCTTCGCTGCGTCAATCCACAGCTGTTTTACACGCGCATGGTGGTAGACCCCTGCCGCAGTCAGCGCTTCGCTTACGCTTAAATACGCATCGGGCAGCTCGGTATATTTGCCGACAAGGGCAACCGTTATCTCTTTTTCGGGATGATAATAGGATTCAACCATTTCCTTCCACGACTGTAAATCGGGCTCGGAATTGGGAATATTGAAAAGCTCGCAGATTTTTTTACCGAGGTTCCCTTCTTCCAGCATCAGCGGAACTTCGTAGATGGACTTTGCGGTAAGATTTTCGATAATGGCGTCTTGACTGACATTGCAAAAAAGACTGAGCTTTTCACGAATAGACTTACTGAGCCTTTTTTCGCTGCGGCACATGATGATATCGGGCTGAATCCCGAAGCCGAGCAGCTCTTTAACGCTATGCTGCATGGGTTTGGTTTTAATCTCGCCGCATTCCTTTAAGTACGGTAAAAGCCCGAGGTGAATAAAAAGGCAATATTCCCTGCCGACCGTATTCCGGATTTGCCGAATTGCTTCTATAAAAGGGAGCGATTCGATGTCGCCGACCGTACCGCCTATCTCCGTAATAACGATGTCGCTGCCGGTTTGCTCCGCCGTCTGCATAATGCGGCGCTTAATCTCGTCGGTAACATGCGGGATAACCTGTACGGTCGCTCCGCAATAGTCCCCAGCCCGTTCATGATCCAAAATGGAAAGGTATACTTTTCCGGCCGTGTGGCTATTGAATTTATGCAAAGCAACATCGGTGAACCGTTCGTAATGGCCGAGATCGAGGTCGGTTTCTCCGCCGTCCTCCGTTACAAAAACTTCTCCATGCTGATAGGGGTTCATCGTCCCCGGATCGATATTCAGATAAGGATCAAACTTTTGATTGATAACCGAAAACCCTCTGCTTTTCAGCAAAAGTCCGATAGATGCGGCGGTAATGCCTTTCCCAAGGGAAGAAACAACCCCGCCGGTAATAAAAATAAAACGAGCTTTCATCATGCGCGCCACTATACCACATTACGAGCGCTTCCGCAA
>CAJPTT010000336.1 GCA_905373565.1 uncultured Treponema sp.
ATATTATAGATGATAATCGAAATATCGGGTTTCTGCAAGATTTTTCTTCATATCCCATTTCTTTTTATCATCACCACGAATTACAGACTTTTAACACTTTTTACGTTATCTCGAACAATGAAAAAATTACCTAACAGCCCGATATTGTAGAGCGGTAATTAAATGTGCTAAAATCCTCAGTAACAATTTTTTATAGGAGATGTTAGGAAAAAATTGCTTTGTGTTGTATGCGTATCGGCTGCAATGCTGGTGCCGGTTTTTGCCTCGGCAGGCGCGAAAGAGTATGAATATACCGAACAAGATATATTTATCACCGCAGGAGATCACGAAATCCCCGCTACGCTGACCCTTCCTAAAGGAAAAGCCGATGAAAAATTTCCTGCAGTGGTGATGCTGCATGGAAACGGTTCAAACCGCCATGAGGCAGGTATGGCCTACGATTACACTGCGCCTGAAATGGCACGTGCCGGTATTGCGACGATTCGGTTCGATTACATCGGAAACGGCGACAGCAAGGGCGATTATATCGACTTTACTTATGATAAAGGTATCGAAGACGCTCTGAGCTGTTATCAATATCTTTGTGCACTGAAGAATATCGATGCAAAAAGAATTGGGATTATGGGATGGAGTCAAGGCGGGAGACTCGCTCTTTTAGCGGCTGCACGGAATGATATCTTTAAAAGCGTGCTTACATGGGCAGGCGCCTACGATCAGAAAAGCGGAGAAGAAGAGCAATACGAAATAGCAAAGAAAAACGGCTATTATGAAGTAACCTATTCATGGCGGACGCCGCTTAAACAAAGCCCTGCTTATTATGAAAATGCAATGGCAATTAATTATCCGGCGGAACTTGCTGCGATTAAAGCGCCGATTTTAGCCATCGCAGGCTCCAAAGATGATGTAGTGCTGCCTTCCGTAGCGCAGACGATAGCAGCTGGCGCCAAGAACAAAAAAAGCCGCGCCCTTATTCTGGAAGGCGCTGATCATACGTTCCTTGTATTCTCCGGCGATTTAAGTATGCTGCATACCCTTACCGGCGAAACGATTGCATGGTTTAAAAAGACCCTATAGGCGATAATCTAAAATAAAAAGTTCAATAGGGCAACCGCATTGGAAAATAGTGCAAGCGGCTGCCCTTTTTGTTAAATGACGGTGTTGTCGTGGATAATTGCGTTCTTGGTAATAACGTAAATGCGGTCGACAACATGGTAATAGCCGTAGTCGCCGTCGGGCGGTATTTCACCCATACCGATGGACACGTTATGTCCGATACGTGCATTCTTGTCGATAATCGCTTTTTTAATATGGCAGTTCTTTCCGATACCGATACATGGAATATCAGCCTTTTCGTCTCCCGCCTTGCTGCTATCGGATTCGTAGTAGTCCGCTCCCATACAGACAACTCCTTCCAATACGCTGCCGGTCTCAATTATCGTTCTGATACCGATTACCGAATGGGTAATCGTCGCATAGGTGATAACGCACCCCTCGCTGCAGGTAACGCGATCCAACTGCGCCCCGTTGATCTTTGAAGCCGGTAGATTCCGATAGTGAGTATATATCGGCGCTTCCGCATCGTAAAAGTTGAATTGAGGGGTAATTTCCGTTAAATCGAGGTTCGCCTCATAGAAGCTGCGAATGGTACCGATGTCTTCCCAGTAACCGTTATGCACAAAGGCTGAAACCTTATGATCTTTAATCGAAGCGGGGATAATTTCTTTTCCAAAGTCCGTCATACTGTTGTTTAAGCACTCTTCCATCGCTTTTGCATTAAAGATGTAAATACCCATTGAAGCAAGATATTCTTTATCAGGGCTTGCCACAGAAATACCTGATTGTGCCGGAATCTTCCATTCGTCGATGTTTCTATCGGGACCGGGTTTTTCCATAAAGGCGGTAATATTTGATTTTTTGTCGATTTGCATAATACCGAATCCCGAAGCATCGCGACGGTTGACCGCTGTACAGGCGATGGTAATATCGGCCCCTGAAGATTCATGCTGCGCTAGGAAGTCTTGTAAATTCATACGGTACAATTGATCGCCTGAAAGAATGATATAGTATTTAGGGTTTTGAGTTTTAAAATGAGTAAAATTCTTCCTGACTGCATCCGCTGTCCCTTCATACCAGCCTGAATGCTCAAACGTTTGTTCCGCAGCAAGAATTTCAACAAAACCGTCTGAAAAACTGTCAAAGCGATATGCGCGTGCAATATGCAGATGCAGCGATGCGGAGTTAAATTGGGTCAATACGTAAATTTGCCTAAAACCGGAATTAATACAGTTGGAAATAGGTATATCGACAATACGGTGTTTCCCTCCGAACGGTACGGCCGGTTTTGAACGGGATTGGGTGAGCGGGTATAAACGGGTTCCCTTTCCGCCTCCCAAGATAATCGATAATACTTTCGGCATATATCCTCCTTTTTGTGATATTTGCAGGCGCATTCCGCAAAAACCGAGAAAAATATCTATGAACACGTTGTTCTATTACTATAAGTATAAACGAGGTTTCTATTTTTTGCCATAAAATAAATAAGAATTATTCTCGATCTTTTTGACACGATTCAGAGCAACCGCATTATAAAATATTTTCAGCGGTTGCCTTCCTTCTGTGCGAAATTTTGCTTAAAATTTCGCACATTTTTCCAGCAAAGGGGGAAACGCATCAGGCAAAATAGATAAAAATCGCGGAAAAATTGAGACTGTGAGACCATTTGAACCATCTTCAACTGTTGTACATCCGTGTACCTCTCAACCGATGTACGTCCATGTACTGTCCAAGAATTGACGTCCTTGTCAATTCTTGGACGCGAGTTTTTGCTGCGCAAAAACGTCGCTTCTGATTACCGGCTCGCCCATCCGTGGGCGTTCTGAGGACAAGTTTTGTTCCAAAACTTGTTTCTGACCTATCCCACGCCCATCCTTG
>CAJPTT010000337.1 GCA_905373565.1 uncultured Treponema sp.
AAAAATTAGCTGAACAAGCGGGGATTCCTGTCTATGCGGTAGTAACAAATGCGCAACTTGCGCAAATAGCGGAAAAGAAACCCCAAACGATAGCATCGCTAGCACAAATTGAAGGTGTCGGGCAGGGAAAGTGCGAAAAATTCGGAGCAGCATTTTTGCGTGCGGTACAAGAATATGAAAAGAAGCGGCAAGCTGTACCGGCGCATAGCTGAATGGGATAATCTACTCTGCGCTTTTTATAACGCAGCGCGCGGTAAACGGTTAAAGCCTGATGTAGTTTTGTACGAAAAAAATCTTTACGAAAATCTAAAAAACTTACAAGCTCATCTTATTGAACAAACTGTCTCGCTTGGGAATTACCGGTTCTTTAAAATATACGACCCTAAAGAGCGGCTTATCTGTGCAGCTCCTTTTAATGAAAGGGTCGTGCATCACGCCATTATCAATATTGCCGGACCGGTGTTTGAGCGGCTGCAAATATATGATAGTTACGCTTGCCGGAAAGAGAAGGGGACAAACGCTGCCTTACTACGCGCATTGCATTTTACTAAACGGTATCGGTATTTTCTCAAGCTGGATATGAAAAAATATTTTGATTCTATTCCGCATCAAAAACTTGCGTCTTTATTAGCCGGTAAGTTCAAAGACAAGGCTGTGCTGCAGTTATTTGATCATCTACTTGCTTCTTATGCTGTAACGGAAGGACGGGGCTTACCGATCGGTAATTTGACCAGTCAATACTTTGCAAACTTTTATCTCGGAATTTTTGATCACTATGCAAAGGAGCGGATGAAGGTAAAAGGCTATGTCCGGTATATGGATGACGTGCTGCTTTTTGCCGATACGATGGAAGAAATAAAAGCTCTGCTGCATACGGCAAAGCGCTTTTTGGAAGATGAATTGCTTTTAGCCTTAAAGGAAGAAACAATCGGCAAAACCGCGAGCGGCGTTCCATTTTTAGGCTTTTTACTCAAACCGAAAGGGATATATCTTTCGCAAAAGAAGAAAAAACGTCTCAAGAAGCGTATCAAGCACTACCGTTACAAGCTTGAAAGCGGCGAATGGGACGAAGAAGAATACGCCCTACATATAACCCCTGTGTTGGCGCACGTTGTAATCAGCCGGTGCAGGAGGTATTGCAATAGGATTTTGTAATTAAAAACTCAAATTTTTTCGATTTTCTTTAGCCATTTTGCTCCAAAAGTCGCATAAGGACTGTAGGAGGTGTGAATGACACAGAAACCTTTTGAAGACCTAACTATCTCCGATGATTTTATGTTCTGTAAAGTGATGGAGTCCGAACCGATCTGTAAAGAATTTCTCGAAATGCTCTTTGCTACTAAGATCGAGAAAATTACGTATCTGTCATCTCAGAATACCGTTACAGCTAATTCTGGAGCAAAAACCGTTCGGCTGGATGTACTGGTAAAAGACAAAGCCGGTACATCCTACGATATTGAAATGCAAGTTGGGAATGAATATAACATAGCTAAACGAATGCGGTATTATCAGGCTGTGCTGGATGTCGCTTTTTTAGATAAAGGCTATTCTTATAAGGCACTTAACGAAAGCTTTATTATTTTTATTTGTTTATTTGATCCTATCGGTCGCAACAGAGCCGTTTACACCTTTGAAAATATCTGTATTGAGGATAAAAGAATCCTCTTACAAGATGGAACCAAAAAGATTATACTAAATGCGAACTCGTTTAGAAGTGCAGACAATAAAGATTTACAAGGTTTTTTACAGTACGTAAAGACAGGCAAAGTAACGACAGCATACACAGGGAGGATAGAACAGATGATACAGACAGTAAAACGCAACGAGCAACTGAGGAAAGAATATCACGTATTACCGGCAGTATTGATGGATGCCTTTGAGGATGGTAAAGCCGAAGGCGAGGCTCAGGGAAAATCACTTGGCCTTGCCGAAGGCTCCCGCCAAACAAAACTCGAAACGGCAAAAACGATGCTTACTATGGGCTATCCGCTGACCGATATTTGCAAAATTTCCGGGCTTACTCCGGACGAAGTGCAGTCGATTGGTAATTTGTAATGCGATAACGGATGAGCAGCAGGAAAACTACAAAAAACGTATATATAGTAATTGGGTTTGCCGGAGCAAACTCAAAATAAAAAACGGTGAGTCCGATATATGGATGACGTGCTGCTTTTTGCCGATACGATGGAAGAAATAAAAGCTATGCTGCACACAGCAAAGCGCTTTTTAGAAGAGGAATTGCTTTTAACATTAAAGGAAGAAACAATCGACACTACATTTATGATAAGAACAGTCAAATATTGAAGAGTTGTGAGCCGCTGGGACAATACAGCCTATTTGTGGATGCGGTTCGTCGGCATACTGCAGTTGATAAAGAGCATGGTTTCGAGAATGCTATTAAAGAATGCATCAAAAACGATATACTGAGAGAATATCTGCAAAGAAAATCACGGGAGGTTATAAATATGTTAATAGCTGAATATGATTACGCTACCGATATTGCCGTACAAAGAGAAGAAGCGGGAAGAATAGCCTTTGTAAACGGCATTAAACAAGGAAAATCACTTGGTCTTATTGAAGGCAAAGTCGAAGGTTCCCGCCAAGCAAAGCTCGAAACGGCACGGATTTTAAAACAGCTCGGTGACTCTACTCAAAAGATAGTCCAAGCGACCGGCCTTACCCCAGCAGAAGTCGAAGCGATAAAATAATTGGTAATTAAATTACCAATTTATCCGCGGTACCGGTAAATTACTCATATTATCTATGCAAAAAGAAATATTGCTTCATGCGTGATTTTGACAAAACAAAGTATGTGTATTATAATGTGTATATAGAGGTGTATAAATGAGAACAAATATTGTGTTAAATGATACGCTTGTAGCGGAGGCTTTCAAATACTCTATAAA
>CAJPTT010000338.1 GCA_905373565.1 uncultured Treponema sp.
TCTTTCTGCTTTTTACTGTTTGCTGCATTCGTTTTTTCTTTTGCGGGTGATACTGCCATACTATTCCTCCATCAACCATGTGCGCAGCAGCAATGCAACATCTTCAGGATGCTCACGCGCATTGTTTATCACATTTTCCAACAGTTCGCGCCGTTTCATCTCTTCTACGGACATTGAAACTTCCATACCGGCCTGTTCCGCTTCCCACAGCGCTTTTTCGCGTTCAAGCTGATGCTGCCGCAAAAGCTCTTCTTCGCGGAGCCTCTTTCTGCGTTCGATTTCGCGGCTGACAATACGGTAGATAATAAAGATGAGCAATAGAAGCGCTAAGCCTGCCAAGCTGATCAATAATATCCACCGCCGTTGAACGGATCTGAAATAGGCTTCATCTTCTTTTTCAAATTCCCCCATACGGTCGAACTGAATATTGAGAACGCTTACCGAGTCCTTCCGAAGTGCGTTGTATCCGATTGCGTCTTGAACAGCCTGCGTTGCTTTTTGCAATTCCTCATCAGGGATGGGAATATATTCACGTTCAATCTGTCCGTCCTTAATGATAAGATTGCCCTTTGCATCTTTCTTTTTCCGCCATTGCCCGTCGATATTTACCGACACGGTACGGCGTCCCATTTCGGGGCTGACAACTTCCGAGGTTCTTCGGCTGCCGATTTCTTCGTTTGTCTTTACAATCGACTGCGTAGACAAGCCGGTCAAGTTACTGGTGTCCTTGTATGACGGCGGCGTTTGCCCCTCTACTCCGGCAGGTCCTTCCGGATTATAACCGGTACCCTGATAGGTGGTCGTTGCCGTTTCCGAAGAACGGGTAACCGAAGCGCGTACCTCGGATTCATCGTACGGGGTTTCAGGGTTGTCCGCTCTCAGTTGGAAGGGCAGATACTCAACCGTTTCGGCCGTCTTTTCCGACATATCCATATCGATCTTAATGCTCAGGTCGCGGACACGATCGGTGCCGTAGGTCTTTTGCAGGATATTCAGAATTTTGATCTCATACTGAGCTTCCAGCTTTGCAATGATCTTCTGCTGCTTTTCTATAATAGATAAACGATCAAAGTCCTTCAGCCCTGCAAAGTCGTTGAGAATATTTCCGCTGTTATCGGCAATGGTAATATTGTCGTCGGTTAAACCTTCAACGGCATATTTTAAGACCTTTTGAATACCTTCAATCTTTTTACGGTTTGTGCTGATGTCGCTGCCCGGCTTGGGATAGAGAATAACGCTTGCCGTTACGGGATTCTGATCCGCTTTAAAGAGTTTATCTTCCGGCAGGTTGACTACGACGCTTGCATCATCCACATCATCCAGAGCCTTAATATGCTTACGGACTTCTTCGATAACGGCGCGCCGCACGTCGATATTGCGTTCAAAGTCCGTCCGTGTCCAGCGCTCTACATCGAACAGCGCCCACGGGTCGGTATTCTGCGGAATAAGGTCTTCGCGCAAGAGAATGGCGCGCATCCGGCGAGCGGTTTGCTCGTCTTTTACAGAAATAACTCCCGATTGCGAAACGGTCGCTTTTACATTCTCTTCGTTGAGCCTCAAAATGATACGTTCTCTGACCGTTGCATCCGTTACCGGAGTATCGATGAGCGGTACGAGTGAGGGTTTAGCCGACCATGAAGTAAGCAGGACGATAACGACAATTGCCGCGACAACTACGGCTGCCAATATCCCTTTTTGAATAGGCGTCCACTTACTCCACAGTGTTTTGATTTGCGTTACTGTTTTTTTAAACCATTCGTTCATGTGTCCTCCCCCTTACAGAACGAACCTGCTACAATAATTATAACAGCTCCATTATCTGGTTATGGTAATATCATTCCAACTTTTTATGACGCGGTCTATCAGCGTCTGCACGATTTTCAGCGACATACCGGCTTCCGCCATTGCGATGGTAATATCGTGCACATCTACGGATTCAGGGTCGACAATCATCTGTTGCCCGAGTTCCGCAGTACGCTGCTGTTTTGCATTTACTTCGTCAAAGGCCTTGAGCAGCGTCTGTTCAAAGCTCATTGCTTTTTTATTTACTGCCGTATCGATTAAATCCGTATCCGAAACCATGCGGCTGCGGAAGTTATCGACGGCGATCGGCGCTATTGCCGGATTTTTCATAATAGTCGGAACCTTATACAAGGTTGCCGTATTGGTAATAGTCATAGGTGCCCCTTATCTCGTTAGCGTCCGATTTCGAGTGCACGCTGAAACATTTCTTTTGAACCCTGAACAACCGCCGCATTCGCTTCATAAGAGCGAGACGCAGAGATCAGGTCTACCATTTCCGTTACGATATTCACATTCGGATATTCCACGTAGCCCGCTTTCGGCCCCGAAAGTATTGCATGGGGATGGTCGGGCTCATACGACAGCCGCGGTTCGGAGTTATCTTTTTCGATACCGGTTACGCGGACACCCGTGCCGACGCCTCTATCCATATCGGAAGAAACAAAGGGAAGTCGCCAATCGATACCATCGTTTTTTTGTGCAAGAACGACGCGGCTGCGGCGGAAATAGCCTCCTTCCTGTGAACTGGTCGTGGAAGCATTGGCGATGTTATCGGAAATAACATCAGTCCGTAGCCGTTCGGCGCTCATACCGGTCGCCGCTATGTTGATACTGCTGAAGATACCCATTTACCGCTCCTTATTTTAACACCGACTGTACTTGGCTGTACTGAAAACCGGTCATCTGACTCAACAGCTGATACTGCATCTGAATCTTGAGGATATTCATCGCTTCTTCTTCAGCATCTACGTTGTTGCCGTTCGCCTTTGCCGTTGTCGTGTAATCCAACACACGCCGCGGAGAAACCGAACGATAGTCGATAACGCCGTCCGACTTAATATGACGGGGATCGGTTACCGCTAA
>CAJPTT010000339.1 GCA_905373565.1 uncultured Treponema sp.
GCGAAGGTATTCAGAAAAGCGCCGGAGGAAGCCTTCACCGAATCCTCAATATGATGACCGGCAATCGGGTTCTTGCCGTAATTACCGGTTTTGCAGTTACCGCTATTGTTCAATCTTCGGGCGCAACCACCGTTATGACCGTTTCTTTCGTCAATGCGGGGCTGCTCTCGCTCACGCAGGCAATCGGCGTTATCTTCGGCGCTAATATCGGTACGACGGTTACCGCATGGATTGTTGCGCTGGTCGGCTTTCAGCTCAAACTCGCCGAAATTGCAATACCGGCATTCGGTATCGGCTTCTTTCTAACCTTTTTCAAAAAACTTCGTCAGGAAAGCTTGGGCGAAGGCATCATGGGCTTCGGCCTTCTTTTCACAGGCCTCGGAATCCTCTCTTCACTGATGCCGGATATTTCCGCCGATAACCTTTCGTTTTTATCGTTAGCCGCCGACGGCAGTATATACAGCATTATAATCGGTTTTGTTGCAGGCTTTGTTTTAACGGTTGTGCTGCACTCCTCGTCAGCAACCACCGCTATTATTTTAACTATGGCATACGGCAAAGTTATCGGCATAGAATTTGCTGCGGCAAGCGTACTCGGCAGTAACGTCGGTTCGACAATCGATGCGGTTGTCGCGGCAATCGGTAGCAAGCTCAATGCGCGCAGAACAGCTATGGTTCACGTACTGTTTAACGTATGCGGCGCACTTTTATTTTTAATCTTTTTTAAACCGTCACTTGCCTTGTTGTATCGCCTAACGCCCGAAGGCAGCAAACTTGCAGACATAACCATTCGGCTAGCGCTTTTCCACTCGCTGTTCAATATACTTAACTCTTTGATTGCGCTTCCCTTTGTTTCGTACATCGCACGCTTTGTAGAGTGGCTTGTTAAAGACAAAGGAAATGAATCGCCGGAACGATATCAGCTTGTTATGCCGAACGAAACGGCAATTAAAGAAAATATCGAAGCGTACATTCTGCAAGCTGAGTGCGAAATCAGTGTGATGTCTATGGTTGTTCGAAGAATGTTCGACACAATCCGTCCGCTGCTGGAAGACGATCATAAAGGATCCGTTGAAGCCGTCATTGAACAGCTCGTACAGCAAGAAGACTATGCAGACCAAATGCAGGAAGAATTATCCCGCTTCTTGATTGCAACATCCCATTTATCGCTCAGCGTTAAAGCGGAACATAATGTACGGCTGATGTTAACAATCGTCGATAACCTCGAAAACATGACCGATCATATTTATGAATTGGGACTGCACATCGAAAAGAGCAAGAAGAAAAAGCTCAATATTCCGAAAGAGGATATGGATAAACTCTTGCCCTATCTCGGAGTCGTCAATCAATTTATTCACTTTGTGCACGATCACTTAAATAAACCGTTGGCACAGGATCAATTGGCGCTTGCCGACGAGATGGAACAGACTATCGATGCAATGCGCAGCAATCTGAAAAAGCTCGCACGAAACCGTTTGGAAGCAGGCGGCAATGTTAAGGCGGAGCTTTTGTATATCGATATGGTACGGACAATTGAAAAGGTCGGAGACTGCGCATTCAGTATTTCCGAAACGCTCAGCAAAACGGTGTAACGATTCACCGATGGGTACCTCTAAAAATTCGATCAGATGTACAAGATATTCCTTAAAGGTTGACCGACAGAATATCCCTGTATATTATTTAATACGGGGCGAGGTGTACTATGGAATTATTGAGATATGCCGAAGAAGATCCGCAGCGGGTACTAGCGATAACCGATAGCGGCGAAACATTACATTACAGTGAAATCAACACAGCCGCAGCAGCGCTTCCGAAAGAAGCAGCCCATCAACCGGTGTTTTTACTCTGTAGCAATTCGCCCGGGACGCTGCTCGGATACCTCGGTTGCTTAAAGGCGGGCGCCGTACCGCTTTTGTTGGATGCACACATTGCACCCGATCTGTTACACCATTTAATTCAAACCTACCATCCCGCCTTTTATTACGTCCCGCACGATTTACCGGAAGAGACAAAAAAAATCCTTCCGATGAATAAGCCCGTTGCAGCGATAGCGGACAGTGTGCTGCTCCGTTCGGATAAAAAAGGGCCGGAGCTTTTTCAAGATTTAGCGCTGCTCCTCACCACATCGGGGAGTACCGGCAGCCCCAAACTCGTACGCTTAACGTACCGCAATATCTGTGAAAACGCGCGTTCCATCGCAGAATACCTACATATCACCGACAAAGAACGGCCGGTAACCATGCTGCCGATGAGCTATTCATACGGAATGTCCATTATCAATAGCCATGTCCTTATGGGTGCAACCGTCATATTGACCGGGCACGATATCTTAACCGCTGCGTTCTGGGAACGGATTAAACAAGAAAACGTCAGCTCGCTTGTGGGCATCCCCTATACTTATCAAATGTTCTCCCGTCTACGGCTGACCGAAATGGAGCTGCCGGCGCTCAAAACGCTGACGCAAGCGGGCGGTAAACTGCCGTATGAACTGCATCAAAAATTCGGCGAATGGAGCCTGAACACCGGACGGCGCTTTTTTGTGATGTACGGGCAAACCGAAGCCGCGCCGCGCATGGCATATCTGCCGCCTGATAAGACAATGGAAAAATGCGGCAGTATGGGCATTGCAATCCCCGGCGGCGAACTCAAGCTGATCGACGAAACCGGTGCGGAAATTACCGCGCCCGATACTGTCGGCGAATTGGTGTACCACGGGCCGAATGTCGCGATGGGATATGCGGAATGCGCTGCCGATTTAACGAAAGGCGACGAATGGCACGGAACACTGCATACCGGTGATATGGCAAAACGGGATTCAGACGGGTATTTTTTTATCGTCGGGAGAAAAAAGCGGTTCATCAAAGTATTCGGCAATCGGGTTAATT
>CAJPTT010000340.1 GCA_905373565.1 uncultured Treponema sp.
AAGCAGAACGTTTATCGCATCAAAAAAAGAAGAGGATGCCGGCCCCACAAACCACTGGACGGATCCTGTTGAGCTTAAACAGACAATGAGCACCCTGTATAAGGGCTGCATGAAAGGGCGTACTCTCTATGTTATCCCGTTTTCGATGGGCCCCGTAGGTTCGGATATCGCAAAAATCGGTATCGAAATTACCGACTCCGAGTACGTTGTCTGCAATATGCACATTATGACACGGGTCGGTACAAAGGTACTCGAGGCGCTCGGCTCCGACGGCGCATTTGTTCCTTGCCTGCACTCGGTTGGAAAGCCGCTTGAATCGGGCAAAACCGACGACGGCGTATGGCCGTGCGCTCCGCTGGAGCATAAATATATTTCTCACTTTCCGGAAGAACGGTTGGTATGGTCATACGGCTCCGGCTACGGCGGGAATGCCTTGCTGGGTAAAAAATGCTTTGCGCTACGTATCGCTTCCATTCTGGCACGGGACGAAGGCTGGCTTGCCGAGCACATGCTTATCTTAAAAATTACCAATCCCGAAGGAAAGTCAAAATATATCACCGGGGCCTTTCCCTCCGCATGCGGTAAAACAAACCTCGCGATGCTTATTCCGACCATTCCGGGATGGAAGGTTGAAACCGTTGGAGACGATATCGCGTGGATGAAGTTCGGCGAGGACGGCCGTCTGTATGCCATTAACCCCGAAGCGGGCTTCTTCGGCGTAGCGCCGGGAACTTCAGACCAATCCAACAAGAACGCAATGGAATCGATAAAAGAAAACACCATCTTTACCAACTGCGCCTTGACGGAAGACGGTGATATATGGTGGGAACAGATCGGCTATCCTGCAAAGGGCAAATTGGTAGACTGGAAGAATAACGCCCGTGAGGCGCTGCCGACGGATAAAAGCCCGAAAGGCGAAGAATTTGCGCATCCGAACGCCCGCTTTACCGCGCCTGCCAAGCAGTGTCCGGCAATTGCAGACGAATGGGAAGATCCCAAAGGAGTGCCGATTTCCGCATTCTTGTTCGGCGGCCGCCGCCCCAGCACCATCCCGCTGGTACATCAATCCCGTGATTGGAACCACGGCGTATTCCTCGGCTCAATTGTCGGCTCGGAAATTACCGCCGCAGCGCTTGACTTAAAAGTCGGCAGCATCCGTCGCGACCCGTTTGCGATGCTCCCCTTCTGCGGGTATAACATGGGGGACTACTTCCAACACTGGATCAACATCGGTAAAAAATCGACGGCGGACAAATTACCCAAGATTTTCTACGTCAACTGGTTCCGCAAAGACGCAAACGGTAACTTTATCTGGCCCGGCTACGGAGAAAATAGCCGCGTGCTTGCGTGGATATTCGACCGATGCGACGGCAAGGACAACGCTGTAGAAACAGCTATCGGTTGGATGCCCAAAGACGGAGCCATCAATACCGAAGGGCTTAATGTATCGAAGGAGCAAATGAAGGAAATCCTTTCGGTAGATGCTGAAGGCTGGAAGAAAGAAATCGCGGATATCCGCGAAAATCACTATCCCAAATTCGGCAACAAGCTGCCTAAAGAGCTTACCGAAGCCTTAAATACGTTAGAAAAACGACTCGGCTAGCCTGCTGAACAGGTGCCGTATGGAATCAAGGAGACTGTCAAAAAACTGTTTCGCAACCTGTTTTAGCGGATATAATAAATCATCCCTTACAAAAAAAGCCGATAGGCTTTCGGTTTTTGGACGGCCCCGCTTTCTACTATAATATTCGAAAAACTGTCACACAAAGGAGGAACCGCGATGCAAATTTTTGATACTCATGCCCACATCGGATTATTGTACGACGATCCTCTTGCGCAGTTACGCGCTATTCAAGAAGCAAAACAGGCTTCCGTCGTCAGGATTCTCAGTATTTGCAATAGCTTGCATGACTTTTATTCGGTGTACGAAACACTCAAAGCCGATCAGTCGGTGTATTACGCTATCGGTGTGTCTCCGTCTGAGGTAACGGCGCCGGGTAAGGATTGGGCGGCTCAAATCGAAAAAGGATTGCAGCTGCCGGGTGTTATTGCCGTCGGTGAGACAGGGCTCGATTACTATAAAAAGTACGGAGATCAACGGTCGCAGATAGAGTTGTTTATTACTCAGCTTGAAATAGCGGCAAAAGCAAAAAAACCGGTCGTTATCCATAATCGAGAGGCAGGAAAGGATGTGCTGAACATCCTTTCCGAGCGGATGCCCGAAGCAGGCGGTATTTTGCATTGCTATTCCGAAGACGCCGAGTTTGCGCGGCTCGCACTGAAACTTCCGCTCTATTTCTCGTTTGCAGGCAACCTTACATACCGGAACGCCCGTAACCTGCACGAAACGGTACGGATGCTGCCGCTCGACCGCATCTTGATTGAATCCGAAAGTCCGTTTATGCCGCCTGCGCCGTATCGGAAAGAACGCAATATGCCGGCGAACACCGTTGCGACGGTTCAATTTATGGCCAAGCTTTTAAAGACGGATACGGAAACCTTGGCAGCACAGTTGTGGAAAAACAGCTGTAAAGCGTTCAACCTGCCGGAATGAGCGAATTGGATACGAGAGAATTGAACACAATGGAAACGGATAGCGAGCTTTACCGGCCGGTAACAATAGGGAGCTTAACGCTTCCCGGAAATATTTTTTTAGCGCCGGTCGCAGGCTATTCCGATAGGAGCTTCCGGTCTATTTGTGTTGATTGGGGCGCGGATTTTACCTATACTGAAATGGTTTCGTCTGAGGCGTATATCCGCAATTCGGCGAAAACGGAAAAGCTTATCGCCCGTGCTCACAATGAGCGGCGGTACGCGGTGCAGATATTCGGGGCAAATCCCGATTTTATGGCAGGTACGGCTATGCGCATTATCGAACGATAC
>CAJPTT010000341.1 GCA_905373565.1 uncultured Treponema sp.
GTTTAGTATATATTAATTTTCTTGAAAATATTGTGAGAAAAAGATGCGATTCTTACAATCTATTTTGTAAAGAGGAGGTTCTATATGTTAGACGTATTGATCAAAAATGCAAAGATCATCGACGGAAGCGGCCGGCCTGCGTTTACCGGATGTGTCGGGATTAAAGACGGAAAGATTGCCGTCGTAAGAGAAACGGAAAAAGCGGCCGACGTAATCGATGCTGCCGGCAGATACGTTGTACCCGGCTTTATCGATGCGCATTCGCACGGCGATTTGATTTTAGGCTCCGAAGATGCCCGTTTATTTAAAACAACGCAAGGCGTTACGACGGAGATAACCGGTCAGTGCGGTCTTTCTATGACACCGATTGCTCCCGAAAATTTGACGGCTATTCAAAATATGCTATCTATGGGAACGACGTATTTTCCGCCGGATATGAAAAATTGGACATCCTTTTCGGAATATCTGAAATATGCCGACAAACAGCAGCTTACGGCAAATGCGAAAATGTATATAGGGCACAGCAGCCTCCGCATAGCCGTCATGGGTATGGAAAATCGGCCGGCAAAGAAAAATGAATTGGATGCCATGAAAGGCATTTTACGCGAAGCGATGGAAGCGGGTGCCGCCGGTTTTTCAACGGGATTGATTTATACGCCGAGTTGTTATGCGACGGAAGAAGAGATCATAGAACTTGCAAAAGTTATTGCGCCTTTTAACGGTATCTATGCAAGCCATATGCGTAACGAAAGCGATAAAATCGTCGATGCCGTAAAAGAAACTATCAATGTCGGCGTGCAGGCGGGAGTACGGGTCGACATCTCCCATCATAAAATGCTGGGAAAACCGAATTGGGGAAAGCAAAAAGAAACGCTGAAACTTATTCATGAAGCGAGAGACAAAGGCGTTCCCGTCATATGCGATCAGTATCCCTATACATGCAATATGACTACGTTAAATGCGTGTATGCCGCCGTGGTATTTCCAAGACGGTTTTCATGCGATGACGGACAAACTAAAAGATACGGATTTTCGAAAAAAACTTAAAGCCGAGATGGAAGATCCCGCAACCGCATACGATAATTACTATTTGAACGCAGGCGGTTGGAACGGCGTATATGTATATTCGTCTCCGAAAACGCCCGCCGCCGAGGGGCGTTTTATCAGCGAGTATGCCGAATCGTTGCATCAAGATCCGTGGGATGTTTTTTTCGACTTGTGCGTTGCCAATAATTGTGAAACGGGCGGCGTATACAGCAGTATGTGCGAAGAAGATATTTGCGAGATTATCCGCGATCCTTATTGCGTTGTCGGAAGCGACGGATTGACCAGAACATGGAAAGAAAAAGGCCACCCTCGTGCGAGCGGTACGTTTCCGCATGTTATCACCTATTTCGTCAAGGAAAAAGGAATTTTGTCGCTTGAAGAAGCCGTCCGAAAAATGACCGGATTAACCGCCGAATATTTACTCGTAAAAAATAAAGGTTTTATAAAAGACGGATATGATGCCGATTTGGTTATTTTCGATTATGACCGTTTGCAAGATACGGCTACGTACAGCAATTCAAACAGTATCACCGAAGGTATCGATTATGTTTTTGTGAACGGCAGTCTGGTCTATAAAGATAAGCAATTTACCGGTGCTATGCCCGGTCGAATGCTGCGTCATAATGCGTGATAATAATTGATAAAACGGAGGAATTGTATGAACGTATTGCTTGCTTTTGTCATTACGATGGCGGTTTTATTGGTATCGCTTATCGCGTTTAAAGTCAGCCCCGGCGTTTCGCTTTTTGCTTGTGCCGTTTTAATGGCATTGTTGTGCGGGCTGCCTTTACATGATATTCTTTCTTACATTACGAGCGGATTCGGAAATATCATGACCGCGATAGGTTTGTTGATTTTATTCGGCGGAATATTCGGTATGATGCTCGGAGATTCGGGAGGAATGGAAGAATTGGCCAAAGGTCTGCTTCGGACTTTCGGCAAAAAAAACGATATGCTTGCGCTCAACTTGGCGGGCTTTATCGTATCCATTCCGGTATATTTCGGTTCGGCATATATAACGCTTAATCCCTTGGTAAACAGCTTACAAAAACTTACTAAAAAAAATACGGGCGCTTATGTTGCGGCTTTGTTTACGGGATTGCTTTTAACGCACTGTATCGTAGCTCCTACGCCCGGCCCCTTAGCCGTTGCGGGGCAATTGGGTGCCAATATAGGGTGGTTTATCGTTTACGGTATTGTCGTTTCGCTTCCCGCAAGCTTGCTGTGCGGATGGCAATATGCGAATATGCTCAACAGGCGGGCATTACCCGAAAATAAAGAAGCGCTGAAGCAAGAAGCCGCGATATTGTCGAAGAATGAAGAATTGCTCAAAGCCGATAAAACAAAGCCTTCTGCAGGTTTGACGCTCGCGTTGATTGCGTTTCCCATTGTCTTAATAATTATTAATTCGGTTTTTAAGGCAGTATTGCCGGCAGAACTCCCGCTCGTCGTTTTTTTCGGATTTGTCGGAAACAACAATGTGGCGCTCTTTATCGCTATGTTGGTCACGGGCATCGTACTGCGAAAATATTTGGTTCCCGCCAATGCAGCTTCGCTTTGGAATTATATAGACAGAGTGTCGGATAAAATGGGAAATATTTTAATGGTCATCGGCTGCGGTAATTGTTTCGGTACCATATTGCAAAAAAGCAAACTCGATACGGCTTTAATCGATCTGCTTTCACGGATGAATATTCCCGTTTTATTGTTGGCATTTATGCTCGCTATGATTATCCGCGCTGCCGTCGGTTCCGCAACGGTGGCAATGCTCACGGCGGTCGCTATTGTAGGTCCGTCGGCCGTCGAAATGGGATATTCTCCGATTATCATAGGTT
>CAJPTT010000342.1 GCA_905373565.1 uncultured Treponema sp.
ATTTCCATTGGTTACCCTGCCGCCCCTTGTTTTTAGCAGCTCATTTTATTAACATACGGATATGATATACGCACCTATTGACGACATGGCGCTGCAACAGCACCTTGATAAACTTGAAAAAGATGAACTCCATATCTTTACTGCCGCCGACGGCCTGTTTCGCGGCGGGCTTTTCCATGGTACGCGATTTGTAAACCGAATACGCGCACAACATCAGCTTGGAATCCTCGAAACCCTTGTCCTCGGGCAGGCAGGGCTCTGTGCCGCACTGATGATTCAGACGATGAAAGGGCGCGAAACACTCCAGCTGCGCTATGAAACGGACGGCCCAGCAACCGGTTTTTCCGTAGAAGCAGACTCGCGCGGCTTTGTGCGCGGCTATCTTTTGCAAAACCCCATCCCGATTGAGTCTCCGCTTGAAAGCTGGGATCTCGCCCCCTTTTTAGGGAACGGCACACTCACCGTTACTCGATTTCCGGAAGCGGATCATGCAGCAGGGCGGGAGCCGCAGCGAAGCATTGTCGAAATCAAGTATCGGAATATTGCAAAAGACCTTGCGTGGTATTTTCAGCAATCGGAACAGCTCTATACGGCCTTTAATACGAGTATTCGTTTCGATAGTGTCGGCCGCGTAGTCGGCGCCGGCGGTTTTTTTATCCAGCGGATGCCGACAGCAGGGGGAACACGCCGAGGCACCCCATCAAAGACGGAAGAAGAAATTGAAGATGCCGTTGCCTGTATGGAGCGGGCGTTTACCGCCTGTCCTCCGCTCGGTGATTGGTTCGGCGAAGGCGGCAACTGCGAAGACATTATCTTCGGCCTGTTGCGGGAGTTTAACCCTCAGTCGGTTGCGGCACGGAATATTGCTTTCGATTGTTCGTGCTCAAAAGAGTATTATCTGAAAGCATTGCGCACATTGCCGCAAGCGGAACTGGCGAACTTAAAAAAAACGGCAAACAATCCGCTTGAGATTATCTGCCGAAATTGTTCCAGCGTATACCATATTCCGCTTGCCGAGCTATAAAACGGCACATCTGCGGAAATATTATTTTTTCGTGTGGTTTTTGCTTTCGATAAATTGACGCAATATACTCAAACTTTCGATAACCGATGCGGAATACTCCAGTAATTTTGAATAAGAAGCTTCCAATTCGGTTCTTGACATCGTTTTAAGCTGACTAACAACTGTTTTTGTAACATTATGGAGCTGCTCATGCTGTATCATAAGCTTTTTAAACTCAGGATGCTGTACCAATCCTTCATATGATGCAGCTTCTTTATCAATCCATTGCCCTAAATCGCATTTTTTATGGTCGCCCAATTCAATTCCGCTTGCGTCAAGACGCCCGTCGATCAAAGCGCGTACTTTAGTAACCCAGCCGAGGTGTTTCAATACAATGCGCGCGAACGGCAGAGCATGCTCGGCAGCTATCGTCTTTCCATTTGCAAGATCAAGTCCTTTTTCAACAGCATCATCGACCATAACGGTACTGTCGATAATGCTGTTCATATTAAACAGCGCGCTGCTCATTAAATCGCTGACTTCGTTTGCAGTTGTCTGCAAAGAGGACAGCATGTTTTTTCCTTTATCCACCTGATCAGCTATTTTATTGACATGTTCAATAGCAGTATCCGCACGAGCATTCAAATCCGCCGCAGACTCCGGCACCAACATAACTGCATCGCGTACCGAAGTACTTGTATCTGCAAGCATATTCATCTCAGAGGAAATCTCAACAAAAGAACTGGTTGTTTCATTTACCGAACTACCGATGAGCGTCATTGCAGTACGTGTTTCATCGGCGGTACTCCGTGCAGTTTGAAGCGCTTCAAGCATATTTTTAAGCGTCTTGGAAGCATCAGCTGCATTGAGCGCCGTTGCCTCCGAAAGTTTCCTGATTTCACCTGCAACAACAGCAAACCCTAAACCTGCCTTGCCGGCATGAGCGGATTCGATTGCAGCATTCATTGCCAGCAAATTGGTTTGTGCACTGACGTCATTGATCGAACCGATAATATCTTTGACCGCATCGATATTTTGATTAAGGCTATCGATAACCGAAAACAAGTCTTTTACCTTTAACGACCCCTTTGCAACGGCATCGGTCAACTGAGAAGTAACTGAAATTCTATCAGTAACAATATTTGCAACCCTGTTTACCGAATCGGTTATTTGCTCTACGGAAGAACTCGCTTTCCCGGCAGTACCTTCCAGTGCAGTAGTACAGCTATGAACTTCTTGCAGCTGTTCTTGAACCGATATAATTGAATTCAAAATAGCACCGATGCTTTCGGTAAAAGCCTCGAATTGATGTTCTTGTTTCAGATTTTTAAAAATAACCTGAGATGCACCGGCTATTCTGCTTTTGATGTTCAGCGCAATATTTTCTGCGGCAGTCATCAATGCTTCAACTTCTCTGACTTGAAAGACAATACCGCTGACAGGAGGCGTTGCCCTATCTTTCTCTACCTCTAAATCTTTTTTTGTAAACGAAACCATACTTCCTCCTTACTAAAGTATATATCATAAAAATCAAAACAGCAACCGTTTGACATATTTCCGCACGAATAACATTCATTAAGCTATGAACTACAGGCACAATACTTTCCAGGCAGCCTCCGCTGCTGCCTGTTCCGCTTCTTTTTTACTTTTCCCTAAAGCGGGTTCATATTCCGTATCTTTAATGACAACTTTTACTTGAAAAACTCTGTCATGATCCGGCCCATGCGTTTCTACCAGCACATATTTAGGGATAATTCGATATTTTTTTTGCACGTATTCTTGAAGCAGGGATTTATAATCCCGATATCGGTGTTTATTTTGCTCCACTAACTGTATCTGCGGTTCAATAATTTTCAATACGAACTGTTG
>CAJPTT010000343.1 GCA_905373565.1 uncultured Treponema sp.
AAGACTGATGCGCATCTCTTAATACCAGATCGGAAATCCGAACTTTATGTGCCATACATTTCTCCTATGCGGTTCATCCAATGAACGACAGGATATAATGATATTGCTTATCGGTGCTTTTTGCAAGGTATACACCTTTTGCAAATATACGGGTATCTGCGTTGCCGAATGGCAAAACTTGTTTTTTCCCGACATACACGGATGTATATCGGGAAAAAGCGTACGTGGTTTTTATATGAAGAGATTGATGCCGCTCTGCGAGGCTGCTTCCATATAGGTTGCTACGCCGCCGATTTCTACTCCGTCCA
Organism: uncultured Treponema sp.; assembly: GCA_905373565.1. Taxonomy (GTDB): domain Bacteria; phylum Spirochaetota; class Spirochaetia; order Treponematales; family Treponemataceae; genus Treponema. The sequence goes on from CAJPTT010000343.1 coordinate 309, forward strand.
TCAGTTCTTCGGCGCTAATGCCCATAATGTCCATCAACATTTGACAGGCGATAAGCCGTACTCCTGCAACCGTTCGCCTTGTACGGCCTTATACGTCATATATCCGCCGGAAAGGTTAACCGTATTGGTATAGCCGTTTTGGCGTAAAATCCGTTCGGCGAGGTATCCTCGCAATCCCATACCGCAGTTGACAACGATAGGCCGATCTTTCGGTACTTCGTTAAGCCGTTTTCGAAGCTCGGTATGCGGTATGTTTACCGCTCCCGGCAGAGCGCCAAGGTCAAATTCTTCAGGTGTGCGTGCATCAAGAAAAAACGCACCCTTTTCGGCATAGTGCGGAATATCTCGCCACGAAATAATGTTTGTTAAACCGTCCCGATCGTTTTCCGCAATAAAGCCGAGCATGTTAATCGGATCCTTTGCGGAATCAAACGGCGGCGCGTACGCCTGTTCAAACTCGGCGAGGTCGGAGATTGTGCCGTTCTTTTTGATATAGGCAGCGATGACATCGATCCGTTTATCGGCGCCTTCCAACCCGACGGCCTGAGCGCCCCACAGCTTACCGTTTTCGGGATTATATAAAATTTTGAGCGAAATCATCGCGGCGCCGGGGTAATACCCTGCATGGTGCATACCGTGTGTAACAATCTGTTTATACGGCAGCCCTGCCCGATCCAACGCCTTTTCTCCTAAACCGGTAGCTGCTGCGGTATAATCGAATATTTTTGCAACACTGGTTCCGATGGTGCCGCAGTATGCTTTTTTATTGCCGAATACGATATTGTCCGCGCAAATACGTGCCTGCTTATTCGCAGGACCTGCAAGCGGAATAGTGATATCGGTACCGAGCAGCGGACTTTTAAACGCAATAGCATCACCGATTGCATAGATATCCTTTTGAGAGGTCTCAAAATATTCATTAACCTTGATAGCTCCGTTCGGTGCAAGTTCGATATTACAATCCTTTGCCAGCTTGGTGTCGGGGCGCACACCGATGGAAAGAATGACGGCGTCGCAGATAATTTCTTTGCCTGACTGCAAGCATACCGCCAGCTCACCTCCGCGCCGTTCAAATGCTTTTACGCCGTCTTTAAGATATAACGCGACGCCTCTGCTGCGGATATCCGCTTGCACAATCGCGGCCATATCATAGTCGATAACATTCATAACCTGATCGACCGCCTCGACAATCGAAACCGAAAGCCCGCGGTGATGGAGATTTTCCGCCATTTCCAAGCCGATAAAGCCGCCGCCGATAACGGCAACCCGTTTTGTCGCAGGATTATCGATTTTTGCTTTGATTGCATCGATGTCGCTAACCGACCGCAGCGTATAAATAGCAGCGTCGTCAATACCCGGAATCGGCGGCCGAATGGGAGAAGCGCCGGGACTCAGTATCAATGTATCGTAGCTTTCGGTATATTCTTTACCGGCTTCCAAGTCCTTCACCGTTACCGTTTTTGCGGTAGGATTGATTGCCGTTACCTCGTGTCGAACCTTTGCGGTAACATTCAGCGACGCCTTGAACTTTTCCGGCGTCATCACGAAAAGCGCTTCACGGTTTTCTATTACACCTCCGGCATAATACGGAAGCCCGCAATTCGCAAAACTGATATGACTTCCCCGCTCAAAGACGGTAATGTCCGCCGTTTCCTCCAATCTGCGCAAACGGGCAGCAACACCTGCGCCGCCGGCAACACCGCCTACTACAATGTACTTACTCACTTTTTCCTCCTGATATGTTTAGTTAATAATATAGACAATGAGATATTTTCCATCAAGAACTTGTATCAACTTCTTTCCGTATTTTTCTATGGTTAATATCTCCTTCTTATTGATAGAGTTACTGTTTTGAGAGGTTCTTATATTAAAATCTGCGCAAGAAATTCTTAATCATGGTGCATGTTTGCTCGGCTATAAAAATTTATCAAGGGTTTCGGCTACAATTTTATTGACATTGAGTAAAATGTCGTCTTTTATATCATTTTTTATGGCTGCTGTGCTGCTCTTCTTCTCATGATTTTTAAAAAGCTCATCAGCCTCTACCTGTAACGCAGCGGCAATTTTTTCAATAAAATGAATAGAAGGGAAGCGTCGCCGCGTTTCTATTTGTCCGATATAACAAGTATCCGTGTCGCATAACTCCGCAAGTTTTTCTTGCGTAATGTGTTTTTCTTTGCGGATTCTTTTCAGATTGCTAATAAAAATTTGTTGTAATGCCATTTTTATATAGTATAAGCTATTATTTTTTACTTATAATGAGCTTGTTGTTCATATTTTTCTATGCTATTATTAGCTATTAGCTATTAGCTATTATTTTATAAGTGATAGGATAATCAAGGAGGAATGTATGAAAAAACGCTTTTCGCTTCGTTACAAGCTCATTCTTATCTTTGGATTACTGATTGCAATGGCCTCTCTTGTTGAAGGCTTCCTTGCGGTCAGAACCGCCCGTAAAGCAGTAACCGAAAAGGTAGAAATGCACTTAATTGACAAAGCTACCGATGTTGCCGAAATCATAGATGGCCGCCTTACCTCTTTTCTTCAATTCCTTGAAGG
>CAJPTT010000344.1 GCA_905373565.1 uncultured Treponema sp.
GCTCTCTACGAGTGGTATTTTAGACATAAAGATTACCGCAAGGCATATTATTATTTACAGCAAGTTATTGCGCTTGATCCTTACAACAAGACGTATCTTCAGCTTGCTGAAAAATTGGAAAGACTTCAAGTAAAATTTTGAATAATATCGCAGCTGGCCGGTTTTTCATTATGAGGTTAAAGCAGCGGGGGTAACAGAGCACTCAGAAAATAAAAAAGCCTAAAATAAGCTGTTCAGTCTATTTTAGGCCTTAGCCATCTCCTAGGGGAATTGAACCCCTGTTGTCGGGATGAAAACCCGATGTCCTAACCACTAGACGAAGGAGACATTAGTATTCTGCTGTATAACAACGAAGTATATATATACCGGAAAAGCGCATTATTGTCAAGTGGTTCTTTTATTCCCAAAATGTGATATTAACCTGACCGATACCGGCTTTAACACGGATGGTATGCAGCGCATTCTGATTGTTGATACGGAATGTGGAGTCGATCCCTGTCGCACTGCGTCCGTCTATCAGTATCGAACCAATCCCTGAGGTAGCATTGATCAAATAATCGTCTTTTTTACCGTTTATGCGCATATCTATTTCGCCGATTCCTGCGTTAATTTCAAGTTTCTTAAAAACGCTGCCGTCAAAGACGGTTTCTCCGATTCCGGTGTTCATTATGGTATCGGTAAAACTGCAATTATGAAAGACGGTTTCTCCTACGCCTGTTTGGATGTTCACGTTTGAGGCGGTAATATTTTTGACATCTACTTCGCCTGCTCCGGTATTCAATTTAAACCGTTGATTTGCAGTAAAACCGTCAAGCATCAGTAAGCCTGCTCCGATATTGATGTCTGCGGTATCGAATAGTGTGTTTTGAGGTATCTTAACCGTGATGGCTGTTTTAGAACGTCCCAGCCTGTCGCCTTTCCATCCTGAAAACCAATTCCACTTGCGATTATTTTTTGTGCTGATCATCAAGGTATCTCCCTCAACATGCACGGAAGCTCCGATCTTTTTTGTGTTATTTGTGATGCTGTAGACAGTGGAATGCTTATTGTGCGGTTCAATTCGCAGCGTGACATAAGAAACATCCGCTTTCAGCTGCTTTAAAACGGAAGTGTTAGCGGACAACTGCACTTCATGCGTATCTGCCGATAGGATGGAATCTGTATATTCGTCATCCTTATTCCACTCCTCGTCCATCATCCACTTTTCATCGTGATATTCATTATAGAAAGTCTTTTTAACACTGCCGCCCATCAGTATTCCAATAATGATGAGTAATCCTCCAATACCGATAATTGTAAATGCCGTTCTTATTCTTCTTTTCATCGATATATCCTAAATACCTTATATCCTCAATACTTTAAAAAAAGAATGCTAACCCGCCGAAAAACAATCCTGCCAATAGAAGGGGAATACCGCACAAAATTGTAATAATGAGCGTAATGCTAAAGATTAGAAGTTTGAATGATAACTTCAGCAAGCCGCCTGCAACAGCGAAGATTAATCCGCCTACTCCGAATATACTGAATAAAATGCACAAAATAATGAGTGTCAACATTTTTTTCTCTCCTTATTGTTCGGTATTGTTTTCGTCTTTTCGGACATATTCATATTCGAGCGGTTCCTCTTTTTTAATCGGCATTACCAACGCGCAGATAATATAGCAAAAAATGCCGCTTCCGAAAAAAAAGGTCGCCAGAAGCCATAACAACCGAATGACGGTTGAGTCGATGTCAAAGTATTCGGCAATACCGCCGCATACCCCGCAGATTTTTTTATCGTTTTCGCTTCGATACAGTTTCTTTTTCATATAAACCTCCGATGTGTTGCTTTGAAAATCGTTAAAAGTTCATATATGAGCTTTTAGGGGTGTTCATTTTAGCTATCTATTATCTTGTTGATTTGTTTCTGATATGCTTCCCAATACCGGCAATTAAGGCGCTGATGCCGTAAAAGATCAGGAGTGCAAAGCCTACAAGAATTAATGCGCTGCCGAAAAGTAAGAAGGCGGTAGCAGAGCCGAAAAACAATGTGCCGATTCCTTTGATAAAGATTGCGCCAGCTGCAATTATCAAGGCAAAGACAACCGCAAATCCGGCAAATCCGAGCGCTACGATGGTTACCACTGCTGCAATGATAAGCGGTACCGCAACGGGAGCGGCGCAAATTGCCAGTATGGTAAACCAAAATGCGCGCCAGCCACTTTTGGTGGAAGCTCGGGCTTTTTTTGCTTCTTTTACGGCATAATCGGATAAAATCTTTGAAGCAACGTGTGCGGGGCTTTTTAGTTCCCGTATTACTGCTTGTTCATTTTGACTGCCGGCCTCGTCAAAGTATTCTTCATAATATTGCAACGCAGCCTGTAAATCTTCTTGCGGCAGCCGACGCAACCGCGCAGCAAGTTCTGCCATAAATTCTCTACGGGTCATGAACACTGTGCTCCTTTAAAAATTTTTTCAATCAATTCCTTGTAAGACTTCCATTCGTCGCAGTATAAGCTCTGCTGTCTTTTCCCTTCAGGTGTTATACGGTAGTATTTTCTATTGCGCCCATCAATGGGCATATCATACGTTTCTAAAAAACCGGCGCTTTGTAACCGTTTTAATACCGGATAGAGTGTCGATTCGGAGATGGACACGACGTCCTTTACATCCTGTGTTAACTTATATCCATAGGAGTCTTCATTACTCAAGAGGGCGAGCACGCAGGCTTCAAGCAATCCTGAGTTAATTGAAAAAAGCACTTTTACCTCCTGAGGTTTATATTTCTAAATATACGCAACCATTTATGGAAAAATCTAACCAAGTTGTTAGAAGTGTTCCCATTTCAGTCTGTAACTTTTATAATATTATTCATAATATAATATAT
>CAJPTT010000345.1 GCA_905373565.1 uncultured Treponema sp.
GGTAAGAATAGAGCGGTTTGCCCAAACAACAGCTTAATAGCTACCCCGCTCCGGTAATCCGCAGTTTACAATTATATCACAGATTGCTCTTTTTGCAAGTATACGAAATGTCAAACTTTTAAAACGCTATAAGTGATTCCTATTTCACGCGGTAAAATTTTGCACAGAAGAGTACCTACCGCATCAATCCTCTGTCAGTGGGGTATGCTGCAACAGCTGCATCGTCCGGCGGTTAAGCCATGAAAGGGAGCCGTCATAGTTCACACTGACAATGTATGTATCCGTCATCAGCGCTTTACGGGATAGCGCATAATCCCGCGGAAGCTGCCGAATTGCTCTCCGCTTTTTATCGTAGTAGCTCAGCTGATTTTTCCCGAGGTTGGTAAGCGCCGCGTATCCGTCATCGTAGAGTGAGGCTTGTAAGTTTTCATCACCATACGAAAGCGCCGCAGTAAAACTGCTACGGGCGGGATGTGCCGTATCGATTTTCATCGTCATTAAATCGGTTTGAGCCGCTTTCTCCGTTCTTAACCGAAAGCAGGAAAAGGTGTTTTTTACTTTATTATTTGCCTGTGCGGAAAACGCAATGTCTCCTTCCATATTGAGCGGGATGGTTTCGCTCGTTCTGATATCAATCAGCAGGAGCGGCTGTCGGATAACGCCGCCCGTACTTTTGGTGATAAGCACAAAGGTGTCGTCAACCTGTACGGCATCTTGCAATCCGGCGGCTTGATACGTAAATAACTGCGCACCGCTTTTACCGTCCAGTAATACTAGTCCGCTAAACGCCCGGACTGCTACGATAGTATCTTTATAAACGGAAACCGAATTGAGCCGTTCCCGCGGGCGGTAAAGAATAGTCGGTGTTTGTCCTTCCTCTGCATAATACAGCGGTGCATTTTTTTCCGCAGACCAAAATAAAAAGCCGTTCCCATATACGGTACACCGTTCGCCTGAAACGGATTGGATAACAGGTTCCGGCTTATCTGCCGGAGAAGCGGCGGCATAGAGCGTCGAACCGCTCAGCATATAGATTTTGGAATCCTTCGTGCATATATCGCGAACCTGAATGAAGGTGTCGATGTTCAGCTCCATTAATGAAATTGTCGCATCGCTGTTTTGTTTTAAGCGGTATAATCTGCCGTCATCGGTTCCGATTACAACCGCCGCATCGACATGCCGCGCTGCCGTGATTGCTGCCGGATGCGGAAGGCTAAAAGCGGGGGATTTTTTATCGCCTTGACATAAATGCCATGTTCGCCGTGCGTCCCCTTTTTCAATCCATACCGGCAGGCTATCCGTAATCTTCCCTGCAAACAGCGCCGAACGCGCGGGATAGCTTTTTAACACCTCGCCCGAAGCAGCCTTTACTACCACGACATTTTCGTTTTTATATCCGATAATCTGGGTGTAATTCTTAATCAGGCAGGGACTTTCCAACCGATCCTCAGTTTCGTACTGCGTTAGAATGGATTTTTTCGCAATATCGGCATATACGAGTCTGCCGGTTTCTCCGTATGTTACGATACTTTTTTCGCTCGGGCCGGTTGCGGCAAGCAGCACGATTCCCGGCGGACGCGGATACACTTTTTTAATCTTTCCGCTTGCGTCAAGCACGGTGATGCCTTCCGTCGATGCGGTTCCGATAAAGAGATATGTCCCTTGCGCCGACCACGACAGCGAAACAACGGAGCTGGTAAAGCGTTTTGCGTACAGCTGTTTTTTTGTTTGCCAATCCCAGAGGGAAATAGTATGAATGCTGAAACCGTCCGTTTCGTAGACGGCGATAAACGTTTTTTTAGGATGGACGGCAATGCGCTTGATCGGCATGGTCGATACCTGCCATGTTTCGGGCTTCATCGTTCTATATGAAAAACGGGTGATAAAGCCGTCTTTTCCGGCTGCAAAAAAAGAACGCGTCATGGAAGAGTCGGCGATAGCGGTAACCCCGCCTTCAAATTGATGAGTGATGCGTGCCCGCGTATTGGTGTTTTCTACGGCAAGGTCTTGTTCCTGCATTTCGTTGTTTTGCATCGCCTTATCGGTAGGGTTTTCACCAAGCGCAGATTCTGCATCCGGATCGGAGGCATTGGGAGTTGGCGTATCCGCGGTGGTTTTATCGGCAGTAGAGTCTGTTCCGTCCGGAGTAGAATCTTCCATGCGGGGGGATTCATCGATAGACGCTTGCTCCCCGGCATTGGTAGTTTCATCGGTAGACGATTTCTTTCCGCCATTGCTAGGAATATCGGATTGGAATTGCTGCTCACCTGAAGCGGTATCGTTATTCGATGTACCCTGTTGGGTTTGTTTATCAGGAGCGGTTTGTTCGCTCGCCGGTGCCGCCGGTTTGGTTGACCCAGCCGGTGAGCCGGTGCGGCCGGTGTTTCCAGAAGTCTGTGCTTGTATGCTTACAAACGCACATACAAATAAAAACAAAAGCGGGAAGTATTTAAACCGCCGGCTCATGGTCGTCTCCTTCGGCGTGAATATTTTTATAGGAAAGATAGGGGCCGAGCCATAAGGCCTGAAAGACTTCTTTTTGTTTTTTCGCTTTGCGATCTGTCTCCACTGACTGATACAAACTTAACGGAACACGCATTACGGCGACCTCTTTTTCCCGTAAGCCGTGCACGTGAAATTCGATCACCTCACCCTCAAGTTTTTCAAAAAGGATTTGGATACGCTTCCCTTTGATGTCCTTGCCGTTATCAAGCAGGAAAAATTTTACCGCTTCAATAATCTCCGGATCTAAACCGGAATCGAGTACGGCAATCCGGTCGGCAAGTTCAGGGTAGCCGATAACAGGCGTTTGCCCTTTTTTAAGAAATTCGGTTTTTACTTTTTTATTATTTTCCGCATCG
>CAJPTT010000346.1 GCA_905373565.1 uncultured Treponema sp.
GGTTTTTGCAAACAAGGATATCGGACTGGGATACCTCAACTCCATCATCTATGTGGCGCTCGGAACTTTTATTAGCGTGTCTCTTTCGATGCTGCTGGCATATCCGCTTTCGCGCAAAGAATTTTATGGAAGAAAATTCGTAACCAAATTTATTATGGCGACGATGCTCTTTTCCGGCGGACTGATACCGCTGTATTTTGTCGTAAAAGGGATCGGACTTTACAATACCCGCTGGGCGCTTGTGCTCCCCAATGCGGTCAATGTTTGGAACGTTATCATCGCGCGCACATTTTTGCAAGAGACCATCACCAATGAGCTGTATGACGCTGCGCAAATCGACGGATGTTCCGATCTGCGGTTCTTCTTTACGGTAGTGCTTCCGTTGTCGGGAGCTATTATCGCGGTACTGTCGCTCTTTTATGCGGTAGTCCTTTGGAACAGCTATTTTGACGCCTTAGTGTTCTTGCAGGATAAAAAGCTCTACCCGCTTCAGATTGTGCTGCGTAATATTTTAATCGTGAATAAGACGAACCCGACCATGCTGTCGGATGTAAGCGCTGCCGTCCGTGTCCAGGGACTTGCGGAAACCGTTAAGTACGCGCTTATCGTAGTGGCAAGCCTGCCGTTATTGGTTATCTATCCTTTTGTACAAAAGCATTTTGTAAAAGGCGTGATGATCGGTTCCGTAAAAGGCTAGAAACAGTGAAAATCAGGCTATAAGCCGATTTTAGATATCGATATTAGATATCAAGGAGGGCTGATAAAAAGTACCGTCTAAAATATCGCCGGTACTTTTTATCTCAAGTTTGCTATGCAAACTTGAATATTTTACGTGTGTGCGGTGCGCACACAGCTAAAAACTTTTTTCGGATGTTCATTCGCAGTCCGCTTAAGCGGACAAGTTAATGAAGTTCTTTACAGAACAGAGCTGAAAGCTCTGAAACATCCTGCAAAAGTTTTTATAGGAGGGAATATGAAAAAGATTATCAGTGTTGTATGTGCTGCAGCGCTCGCTGCCTGTCTGTTTGCGATGGGTGGAGAAGAGCAATCTGCGGCGGCGGCAAAGGTAAAGTACACCCCTAAGGGAACGTACCCCATCGTTACCGAGCCTATTACCGTGAATATCATGGTAGCTCAGCCGCCTTGCGTTGAGGACTTTAACACAAACGAATTTTCCAAATTTATGGAAAAAAAGACCGGCGTTAAAGTAAACTGGATTATGGTGCCGGAGCAAGCGGCATCGGAAAAATTACCGCTTACGCTTGCAGGCGGCGATTTGCCTGACGCTTTTCTCGGTATGGGGATCGGTTTTAAAGAAGAAACTACCTACGGTGCCGAAGAAAAATTGTTTATGCCGCTCAATAAATTCTACTCTGACGGTACGCTGCCCAATTTAACCAAGGCATTACAGGATTTCCCGGGTGCAATGGGCTTTATGACTATGACCGACGGCAACATCTACTCGCTGCCTCGTCTGGAAGTATGCTATCATTGTACGAATGCTGCAAAGATGTTTGTATACAAACCCTTCCTCGATAAGCTCGGTCTTAAAGTGCCGGAAACCATCGACGAATTCTATAAAACGCTCGTCGCCATCCGCGATAACGATCCCAACGGTAACGGTAAAAAAGATGAAATACCGCTTGCCGGTTCCATTATCGGCTGGAATGATCAGGTTGAACGCTTTATCATTAACTCGTTTATCTACTGCGATCTTGATACCAATATCTCTGCGGGAGCGGAAGGGAATACCGGTTATTTGATGAATGGCAAAAAAATCGATACTGCAGTGAATAAGCCCGCCTACCGCGAAGCATTGAAATTTATCAATAAGCTCTATAAAGAAGGGCTTATTTATAACGGTTCCTTTACGCAAGATTCAAGTCAGCTGACACAGCTGGTAGAAAGTTCCGCACAACCGGTAGTCGGTTTTGTCGCCGGTGGCTGGAGAGGTCAATTCTCATCATTAAGCGGCGAACGTTTCCTGCACTTCCAAGCTATTGCGCCGTTAAAGGGGCCGAAGGGCGTACGCGAAGCGGTAAACTTTTTATCCGTACCGGGAACCGGCGCGCTTGTACTTTCATCAAAAACGCCGTATGCCGAGGCAATTCTCCGCTACTTTGACTATATGTACAGCACCGAAGGTACGCTCAAGCAGAAATACGGTAATGAAGGAGACGCATGGGCATGGGCTTCCGCCTCTGACGTCGGCTTAGACGGTAAAAAGGCAATTTGGAAGCAGCTGAAAGCGTGGAACGATAAAGACCCGCAGAATGTAACCTTCATTCAAGGACAGACGATCGCGGAAACTTCGGCCTTCCGGCTCGGACAGGCTGTTGACGTCAGCGGCGACTACTACGCACCGAAAAACCTTGAAAAAGTCCTTTACGACGAAACCCATAACCTGTACAAGCCGTATGCGGATGTTAAAAAAGAAGTTCCACCGCTAAAGTACACATCCGAAGAAATTGAAAAATTCTCCACGATTAAGCAGGAACTTGCCAACTATATCCGCCAGAGCGCCGTTAAATTTATGGTCGGCACTATGGATATCAACAGCGATACGGAATGGAACAACTATCTAAAGAATTTGGATAAGCTCCAGCTCCCCACCGTTTTGGCGAATATGCAGGGGGCTTATAATCGGCAATACAAGTAGCCTTTTGAAAATATACGACGCATCTACGGCGTCATACGGCAAAAAAGTGTCCTCAACGTATCATAGATACGCCTGCGGTACTTTTTTGCCTAATTCCTTGTATCTGCATCGTCTATTTTAAAAGGCTTACGGCAAGGTTCTATACTATGTGCCGCTACTGAAAATCCTCAACATATCATCTCCAGCGTCCCATCTCCATCG
>CAJPTT010000347.1 GCA_905373565.1 uncultured Treponema sp.
ATCTTATAAGTTTGATTAATGAGCGGGATACGGGCATATCGGCACATTTGGTACCTGCCGATGCTCCGCCTCTGTGCCTGCGTTTTACTCCTTCTGCTGAAGTAAACAAAAGCTTAAAAAAGCTTTCGGTTTCGCTTGTAGTACAGTCTCAGCACGATCCTCAAATCGATGCGGTAAGAGATTTATTCAGTCAAAAAGACAATGAGATTATTACTTGCGGAAAATCGCTTAGGGTTTCGGGAAACCGAATCCGCATCCTTGGTACGCTGGAAGACTGCGGTGTATACTGTGTACCTCAAGACGGTTCTGAGCCTATAAAGGTAAAAGAAGAACACATTTTTACCAACACTCCTTCATTAGTGGAATTTTTTGTTCCTCCCGAACTTGAAAAGGATAAACAATACGCTATCCGTATTTGCACGCAATTCTCATCGGGACAGATAACCGTCAAGGATCTCCGCACTACGGAAACGGATTTTTATCTAAAAGCGGTGTAAGAAGGTAAGGCGGAAAAGCTTTTTACTGTTCCGCCTTAATCTTTTAATTGCTAAAACTTTCCGGCTAATTCTGAAAAAGGATTAGCCGGATTTTTTGTTTTTAAGAAATGGGAAGGGATATTCTTGCCTTATTGTTACCACACTGTTTTTAAAACAATGCTCTTGCTTTTTGTTATTATATACCCTATAATTACACATATAGAGGGGGTTTTCTGTATGAAAATGAAGGAAAAGAGCGGAAAGCTCTTAGGTTTAGGTGTAGCAGTGCTGCTGCTTGCTGCGATGATGATAGGAGGCTGTAAATAGGTGCAGGGGAATAACAGCAGGGAGGAAAAGTATGAGGTAACGGTTAGTGCAGGCAGTAACGGGAAGGTAACGGTAGCGCCTGAAGTTCCGACGGATAAGAAGGTGGCAAAGGGTCAGGAATTGACGATTACAGCAACGGCAAATACAGGTTATAAGGTAGACACGTGGACGGTAACGCCGCATAGTGCACTACAGTCCGGCGGCAAGGCTGGTAGCAACGTCGCAGTGGTAAAGATAAGCGCAGATACAACGGTGAATGTAACGTTTAAGCCGGTGGGCGGAACACCATCTACACCACCTTCCGGCGATGTCGGTAGTTTTGAAGATACAGGCGACGGCTTTATAAAAATAAGTCCGCCTGCAGCGGGGATTACCGGTAAAGATCCGACATATACATTGCCGGGAACGGGAGAGGAGTATTGGAAAGGGGTATTCCGCGCAGGGCGTAAGGTAAAATTGAGCCCTTATAAGCTTGGCAAAACGGAAGTGCCGTATAAACTGTGGAAAGAGGTATACGATTGGGCGACACAGCCTGCGAATGGATACAAGTTTGCCAATGCAGGAGTAAAAGGTAAAGATGGAAGCGGGACTGAAGAAGAGCCAGTAACGAGTGTAAGCTGGCGAGACTGTATTGTATGGTGCAATGCGTATACCCATAAAACGAACAATGCCGAGAGTGAATGCGTCTACCGCAAAAAGGACGATCATACCGTCGTATTAAAAGACGCAACGGACGGAGATGCCTGCGATAATGCATCTGCCGATATGAGGAAGAAAGGGTATCGCCTTCCGACGGAAGCGGAATGGGAGTATGCAGCTCGGTGGCAGGGAAGCGACAACACCAATGCTGACAAATACGGAGAAGTATGGCTTACCAAACTGAACAGCGCGAGCGGAGCGAAAGCTGACTGGAATAATGCGGATGAGACAAAAGCGGTTGCGTGGTATGGTGATAATTCAGACAGTAAGACCCATCCTGCAGGGGAAAAACGGAAGAATGCACTAGGCTTACACGATATGAGTGGGAATGTATGGGAATGGTGTTTTGATGGGTATGATAATGATCCTAGAGCAAATGATGCTGCTTATACATCCGGCGGATTTGTAGTTGACCCGCAGGGTGCTGCATCCGGTGATAACCGCGTCATACGCGGCGGTAGCTGGGGCGATTACGCGGGGTGCTGCGTCGTCGGTAATCGGAACGACGGCTACCCCGACTACAGCTTCGTCTTTCTTGGCTTTCGTGTGGCTTGTCGCCCCTGATGAAAAATGTACATCCGTGTACATTTTTCATCGACGAGTTTGAGGCGAAGCCTCAAACGTCGCTGTTGCGTGGAACCAGCGGCATCCATGCCGCTTTTGCCTGTGAGGTTGAGCAGCTGCGGGCTGTTGAGCAGTGTACGTCCGTGTACACTGCTCAACGATAAGTTTTTCTATCGAAAAACTTACTACTGTTTGGAACCACCGCCGTCCGTGGCGGTATGCGGCGAAACCGAACCGGCAAAATGTGTCGTGAGGTGCAGTATAGTTTTGAAAATAAGTCAAAGCGGCGCCGAGTAGCCGCTTTAGCGGCTCGAAAATTTTTTGACTAAAAAACGGTATGGACTTTATAAGGTGGCGCGGCTGGCGTTAACCGCGTCAAACGCGGCGGTAGCTGGAACAATAACGCGAAGAACTGCGTCGTCGGTAAACGGAACAACAACAACCCCGACAACAGCAACGACAATCTTGGCTTTCGTGTGGCTTGTCGCCCCTAGAGCTCACACAAACGGTGTGAACCGTCCCTATCGTGTACAGGAGACTTGTGGTCCGGACTCAGGATATCCGTGTTCGTGCGCAGTAATGATAAGAGCTGTACAAATAAAGAGTGCTCTCCTTATGTAAGTACCGTATCTGAAATATCGAAATTAGGAAAGCTTAAGGAGAGCTTTTTAACGATTTTAATAAGAGTAAAAGGATGCAATTTAAATTATTTGTTATACCGATTTCCAATTGCGAACAAGCGGTTGCGGAAATGAATGCGTTTTTACGCGGTCATAAAATTA
>CAJPTT010000348.1 GCA_905373565.1 uncultured Treponema sp.
AACTGGCACGGAAAGAATACCATATATTACCGGCAGCCTTGATGGATGCCTTTGATGAAGGTGAAGCTCGCGGTTCCCGCCAAGCAAAACTCGAAACGGCAAAGCTTATGCTCCAACGGGATTACCCATCAACAGAAATTTGCATGATAACCGGTCTTTCCCAAGCGGAAGTGGAAGCGCTGGGATAATTCATAATTCTTAACTCTTAATTCATAATTCTTAATTCTTAATTATGAATTACCCTTTCCTGCATACCTGATGCTGTGTTGCATCGCCCGTTTTTCCATTGCATAAATACCAAAGGGATTATATAATTGTACATTAGGAGTATTACGACACATTTTTATGGAACTTATTCAAGAAAACATCCTGCATATTATGGAAAGAATTAAGGCAGCTTGTAAAAAAGCAGGACGCAATCCCAAAGAAGTGCAGCTGCTGCTTGCAACCAAAACCGTCGAGCCGGAGCGGATTCTACAGGCGTTTTCCTGCGGCTGCACGTTAATCGGAGAAAACAAGGTGCAGGAGCTGCGCGATAAATATGAAGCGCTTTCCGCAGTTCCGCATACGACGCATTTTATCGGGCATCTGCAATCGAATAAGATTAAAGAGGTTATTCAATATGCTCACTGTATCCAATCGATCGATAACCTCGATACGGCGCAAAAATTGGAACAGCGGCTTGCACAGGAAGGCCGAAACCTCGACATCTTAGTACAGGTAAACACCTCGGCGGAGGAAAGCAAGTTCGGCTGTGCACCGGAAGAAGCGGAAGCGTTGGTAAAAGCCATTGCCGCCCTACCCCACGTCACTATTCGAGGGTTTATGACCATCGGATTATTTTCCGGAGAAGAGAATAAGGTGCGCTCGTGCTTCCGCTGCCTTAAACAGGTACAACAGCGCATTGCCGCGATGGGACTACCGAATGTTTCTACCGATATTCTTTCGATGGGAATGTCGGGAGATTTGGAAATTGCCATTGAAGAAGGTTCGACCATGTTGCGTATCGGTACGGCGGTATTCGGTGAACGTCAATACCCCGACAGCCACTATTGGAATGAACAAGCTCCTTCACAATGATAAAGAGATGATGAAAAAAAAGACTTTGCTTGCAGTTGTATTTTTTCTATCCGCCTTGGTTGCGTTCGGCGAGGAACTTACCTACGCGCGGCCGAAGACCAACGGCCTTGATATTGAGCTTTCTCAAGTACATTTGATTGCGGCAACATTCGATGAAGAACGCATCGCATATCGATTTGAACTTGCGGAAGGCAAAAAACTTTCCTGCATAGAGACGCAAAAGACGCTGCGGATACGCCAAATGACTCCTTCGCAGGGCACGCTGTATGTCTTTATACCGAAAAAGATGTTGCTGGAAAATTGCAGCATACGGGTAAACCGCGCGGATATCCGACTCGAAGGAGTGCAGGCGGTACATATCCTTGCAATGTTGAATATGGGATCGGTAACGACGACCGAATGCGTATTTAAAAATGCCGTAATTAATATTGCGCGGGGTTCGCTATCATGTGATAAAATGGAAATAGTACGTTCCTGCGCATTCACCGTAACCGATGCAACCGCCGCCATAACCTTCCCTTCGGAAGAGGCTGAATATCATATCGATTACGTCCAAAACAGAGGGACACTCACCATTGCCGGTAACGAGCTTACCAAAAGCCCGGGAGAATACGGTAATGCAAAAGCGAAGCGCCGCATCATCTTTTCGGGAGGAGCGGCAAAGACTTCGATCAACTTTACAGAAAAAGACACAAAAACGGCAGCTTCGAAGCAAAATATAAGAAACTGATACTCCTCGTGCATTTGGGGACGGATCGCATATCGTATATGTCAACGGGGCATATCGCGATGAAACACCTATTGGAAAGTTAATGCACGACTTTTCTTGCATTAATCCATCTGATATGTACTACGATGTATTAGCAAATCGAGTAAGATTTTTTAAAGAAACCAAGGAGGGGATTGCGGTCATGTGTAAGGTCATGGAAGATATGAGAAATCAAACCCTTAAAGAGGGTATGATAAATGTTGCTAAGCGTATGTTAGCAGACGGTACATTGACACTTGAAAAAATTGCGGAATATGTTGGCCTTTCTCTTGATGAAGTAAAGCGCTTGGAAACAAATCAACCCGCATAGCATAAAACAAAAGCACTCCATTAAACAAATGAGGAAATCTGTAAAAAGATTTCCGGTTTTATTTTTTACCAAATCGGAAACCGATGCCCTGCATAAAAAAAGGCTTCTTTTGATTTTCAAAAGAAGCCTTCATGCGGCGAACTGGACTTGAACCAGCACACCTCGCGGCATCAGCACCTCAAGCTGACGTGTCTACCAATTCCACCACCGCCGCATTTGTAACAGTGGTGTACTATATCTAAGATTATAAATAAAGTCAAGACCTTTTGAAATATACGATGCATCTACTGCGTCATACGGCAAAAAAGTGTCCTCAACGTATCATAGATACGCCTGCGGTACTTTTTTGCCTAATTCCTTGTATCTGCATCGTCTATTTCAAAAGGCTTACGGAAAGGGTATATACTGCGCGCTGCTGCTGAAAATACTCAACGTATCTCAGAAGCGGCACGGATGCCGCTGGTTCTAAACAGTAAACCAGTTTGCTTGCAAACTGGCAGCCCAAAAATGAACAAGGATGTTCATTTTTGGGCGAGGATGTCCGTGGTTCCAAGCAGTAGCGAGATTTGTGTTGTACACAAATCTCGTCGTTAAGCAGTTGTACACGGATGTACAACTGCTTAACAGTCTATTTCAAAAGGCTTACGGAAAGGGTATATACTGCGCGCTGCTGCTGAAAAT
>CAJPTT010000349.1 GCA_905373565.1 uncultured Treponema sp.
TCGACGAGTTCAAGCATCGCACAAATAGTACCCTACGATTTAGAACATCGCATTACAAGGTAACCTGTTCGGAAACGGAAGTTCCCGAACAGGTTTAATATTTACCCGTTGTACGGGAGCATTCATTACTTTGTCGCGTCTAACCAGCCTGCGATAACCATCCGCTGAACTTCGCTTGTTCCCTCATAAATTTCGGTGATCTTGGCGTCGCGCATGTGGCGCTCGAACGGATAATCGCGTGTATACCCGTAACCGCCGACAAGCTGTACGCAACGGCGCGCAACATCCGAAGCTATTTCGGAAGCCATAAGCTTCGCCATTGCAGCAAAATGACTGTGCGGTTCGTTATCCTGTTTAGCTTGCGCTGCACGGTACACAAGCAGTCTTGCGCTGTCTACCTTCGCCTGCATATCCGCCAGTTGGAACTGCGTATTTTGGAATTTCCAAATCGGCTTACCGAATTGGATTCGCTCTTTGTCGTAAGCAACGGTTTCGTTGATTGCCGCTTGAGCAATACCGACAGCCTGCGCGGCGATACCGATACGACCGCCGTCCAGTGTAGTCATAGCGACCTTAAAGCCTTTACCGACTTCACCTAAAAGGTTTTCTTTCGGCACGATACAATTGTCAAAAATAAGTCCGCTTGTGGATGAACCGCGAATACCCATCTTCTTTTCATGCCCGCTAACGGAAAAGCCCTTAAAGTCCTTCTCGACAATAAATGCGGAAATACCCTTAGTTCCCAATTCCTTGTCCGTCATTGCAAATACGATAAATATATCCGCATACTGAGCGTTGGTAATAAAGACCTTGGAGCCGTTCAGTACCCAGTGATCGCCCTTATCGACAGCTACCGTTTTCTGCATAGCAGCATCGGTACCTGCTCCCGGTTCGGTAAGACCGAAAGCGCCCAACTTCTCACCGGAAGCCAGAGGAACAAGGTATTTTTGTTTTTGCTCTTCCGTGCCGTACTTGTAAATAGGCCAACAGCACAGAGATTCATGAGCGGAAAGGACAACTGATGTTGTGGCGCAGTACTCCGCTAAAATTTCGCATGCGGCAATGTAGGAAAGATAGGTGAGCCCCGCTCCGCCGTATTCTTCAGGAAAATACATTCCCATAAAGCCCATCTCACCAAGCTGCCGACGCGCTTCCATAGGAAATTTTTCTTCCTCATCGATCTCTGCAGCCTTCGGACCTACTTCCTTCTCTGCAAAATCGCGCAACGTGTTCAGAATGTCCTGTTCTTCTTCGTTAAAATGAAAATTCACCGTTAAAACCTCCTGTAAATTAATTCGGAATTTTCTTATTGATACCGTTAAAAACTCTAAAAAGTTTTTAGACGGGCTCATTTCTTCATTGCATGAAACATACCTTACCCGGGTTTAAAATCATCTTGGGATCGAACACCTTCTTGATACCTTTCATAAGTTCTATGTTTACTGCTCCGACGGATTCGGCAAGGTATTTTACCTTACCGGAACCTATACCATGCTCACCGGATACCAAGCCTTTATAGTCAATCGCTTTCTGATAGATAATTTCAAAAAACCTATCCACACGTTTTTTGAACTCATCTTCAGCTAAGTCGTTTGAACACTGATAAATATGCAAATTGCCGTCCCCCGCATGTCCGAAAGACTTGATGGTTAATCCACAATCATTTGCCGTTGCGCGTACAAAGTCAAGATAATCAGCAATTTTATTTACCGGTAATACTACATCGCATTCATCCAACAGCTTGGTTTCCGCCATGATAGCTTCAAGGAATGAAGATCGCGCTGCCCATACGTCTTTAAGTTTTGTCGGCGTATCTGCCAACATGACATCTATCGCGCCTGCTTCAAGCACCAGTTCTTCGGCTTTTTCTATGAGAGCATCCAATTCTTCGGAAGTATTCGCATCAAACGTGAGCAATAAGTACGCTCCAATCTCCTGTCCGTTCAAGGATTTAGGAAATACTTCCTTTCCGACATACCTTTCAGAGGAAAGTATGATCTCGCGTTCCATAAATTCAATCGCTTGCGGATTAAGGTGAGCCATTTTGAATTTAGGTACGGTAGTCAAGGCCGTTCTTAAATCTTTAAACGGAACCATAAGAGAAACCGTCTCTTGCGGCTTGGGGATGATTTTTAACGTCAATTCCGTGATAATGCCGAGTGTTCCTTCGGAACCGATCATAAGATTCAAAAGAGAATATCCTGATGAAGTTTTTGAAACGGTAGCGCCGAATCTCGTAATTTCTCCATTCGGGAGGACAACCGTCATTGCCCGTACATAATCACGGGTGGTGCCGTATTTTACCGCCCTCATACCGCCGGCGTTGGTTGCAACGTTGGCGCCTACGCAAGCGAATTTTTCTCCCGGATCAGGCGGATAGAGCATACCCTTTGTTAAGCAGTCAGCCGCAAGATCATTAAGCAGCACGCCGGGTTCAATATCAACCACAAAATTTTCAAGATCGTATGATTTAATCTTGTTCATTTTCGTAAGATCGATTAAAACCCCGCCGTAAAGCGGCACCGCCCCTCCTACAAGTCCGGTACCGGCTCCGCGCGGAGTTACCGGTATTGTGTGCTCATAGCATATCTTCATAATTGCAGACACTTCTTCGGTAGAGCTGGGCTGCGCTACCAGATCAGGCATATGAGTACCGTAAATAGGCATCTCATCTTTAGCATAATCGGGGTTAATATCTTTTCCGGTATACACTTTTGCGCATACTTTTTTAATCTGCGCGACAATCTCCTCATTGAGTTTATTGTACATAAAGTCCTCCCATAAAAACTTTTGCAGGAAACATAAGTTTCCGAAAAAGTTTTTAA
>CAJPTT010000350.1 GCA_905373565.1 uncultured Treponema sp.
GTAAAAACACAACCCGGAGAATTGCGGGCAATTTTTAAAAAATTGAATGTTCACCGAAACTTTCATCTGCCGCTCATTTTTATGCTGAGGTTTTTTCCTACCGTAAAATATGAGTTCCGCGAAATTATCGAATCCTTACGCTTGCGCGGTATTTGTTCGTGGAAAAAACCGCTGACCGCTGTGGAATATCTTTTTGTGCCGATGATTTTTTCAGCGTCGAAAACTGCCGAAGAACTTGCAGCTGCGGCCGAGGTGCGGGGAATATCAGCGGAAGGAGATCAGTCTTCACGGAGGCTTATTCAATTTAAAAAAAGCGATTGGCTTATCTCTATCATTACCGCTC
This sequence comes from uncultured Treponema sp., assembly GCA_905373565.1. Classification (GTDB taxonomy): domain Bacteria; phylum Spirochaetota; class Spirochaetia; order Treponematales; family Treponemataceae; genus Treponema. Next base: position 344 of record CAJPTT010000350.1, read on the forward strand.
TCTTTTGTGCAATATTGTATTATTGGGAACAGCTGCCGGTATGAGTAAAATCGAATTAAAAAATGTGAGCTACCGCTATATGTCCTCAGCAAATAACGGGCAAGAAAACAGTGTAGACTCCGTTACGCTTACACTCAATGAGGGGGAAGCGGTTGCTTTTATCGGTACTTCAGGCTGCGGGAAAACAACGCTTACGCGGCTTATCAACGGTCTCGCTTTTAGCTTTTTTAACGGCAAAGCGGAAGGCGCTCTTACCATAGACGGCGAAGATATACAAAGCAAAAAAATATATGAAATCGGCAAAAAAGTCGGCTCGGTATTTCAAAATCCGAAAAGTCAATTTTTCGCTTCGCTGGTAGAAGATGAAATTGCCTTTGCGCTGGAAAATTTCGGTGTGGAACGGACGGAGATTGAAAAAAGAATAAAAACAGCTTTAACTGCCGTCAACGGGGAACACCTGCGGGGGAAAAATGTTTTTTGCCTTTCAAGCGGGGAGCGGCAAAAACTTGCAGCCGCTTCGATATATGCTTTTAACCCGCCGGTTTATGTGTTTGATGAGCCTTCGGCAAACCTCGATATGCAGAGCATTGAAGCCTTAAAACAAATTATGCTTGATTTAAAACAAACCGGAAAAACGCTCATTGTTTCTGAACATCGGTTGTATTATCTGAAAGACATTATTGATGTGTATTATCTTATACAAAACGGACGGCTTACTGCGCGATTCACAAAAGATGAATTCCTTGCATTGCCGCGACACGTTTTATGTGAATACGGCTTACGCGCAATTCACTTAGATAGCATACCTGTACAGAGATCGCCGTTTATCGATTCGGTTTCGTCTGCCGGAGTAAAACAATTCACAGAAAATCGGCAGAATACTGAACCTGTACAAAATACGCTTTCGGTTGTTAATCTTTCTTTCGGTTACGGTAAAACTTGTTTATTTCATAATTTGAATTATACATTTACAAGCGGACAGGTGTACGGAATTATCGGTATGAACGGCACCGGTAAAACAACTTTTGCAAAAATACTGTGCGGCCTTATAAGGCAAAAAAAGGGAACGGTTATCTTCAGCAGCCGAAATGCGTCTGCCTCGCTAACCTCGAATTTGCCTTTCGGCAAACATCGTATATTGTATGCCATTTTTCATTTCATTGCAAAATGGTGGAAATTCGCCAATCCTCGTAATTTGAAAATTACTGCGGATGCCGAATTTATAGGGATGCTTATTCTCGGCACAAAAAAACTGAGCGCGGTAAAACGGAAACGCTTGATATATTATCTTGCGAATAATGCCGATTCAAATCTTTTCGGAGTGTCCGCCATTGAAGAACTGAAATTGAATGCGCCGTTTGCAGAGCTGTATGCAGTACAAGCTCTTTTGGAGAAATACCGGCTGCTTGAAAAAGCGGAGGCGCACCCTTTCAGTTTATCCGGCGGACAAAAACAGCGGCTCACCCTTGCAGCAGCCGAAATGCTGGATCGGGGCGTTTTCATTTTGGATGAACCGACAAGCGGCCTCGATGCAGCCAATATGCGGATTATTGCAAAGCGGACAGCGCAGCTCAAGCAACGGGGTAAAATAGTCATCATCATCTCCCATGATTATGAATTTTTACTGGCAAGCTGCGATACCATCCTTGCCATGAACAAAACCGGCTTTACTGCTTTGTGCCCTAAACACGACAAAGAGAAAATACTTGAACGGATGCGAGGAGAAACTGCCGCGAACTAACTAAATACGCCTCCCTCTATTTTTGCATATACTTTAATGCGCACATAAAACTTTTCCCTCTCTTTTTATCAAAGATTGTAAAGAAAAAATAGCCTCTTGACGTATAGGATTAGAGTATGCTAACTTATAGTAAACAATGTTATCTTAAATTGAGGTGAATATTTAGTGAGAAACAAAGACTCTACGATTAAAAAAATATTACAAAGCGCAACGCATGAGTTTACAGAGCATGGATTTGAACAAGCCTCTGTGCGTACCATTGCTAAAAATGCAGGAGTTACATCGGGGGCAATATATAAGCATTTTAAATCGAAAGAAGATATTTTTAAGGCTATCGTATGTCCGATATTAGATCACTTGTATAAAAGGAATAGAGAATTAACAAATCAGGCTATCGAAGAAATCAAGTTGAATGGATTGGAATGTTTTGAGAAAAAATCTAATAAAAGTAATGAAGAATTGTTAGGATTTATTTGTAAAAATGCTCATGTATTTAATTTGCTCTTTAACTGCTCTCAAGGTACATTGAAGTGCAGGGTGCAAAGAAACTGATTGCAGTCCTCAAAGAAAAAAATATTGCGGTAAATGATTTAAAGGATGATGAGCTGCATATACTCTATACTATGGCATGTACTCCGCTGTTTGAGATAATTACGCACCAATATCCTTATGAAAAGGCATTAAACTTTATTGATATGATGGAAGCTGCAATGAACTTCGGATGGGAGAGAATTAT
>CAJPTT010000351.1 GCA_905373565.1 uncultured Treponema sp.
GCAACATTCACTTTATCCATGCGTACGGTTTCTTTTCCTTGCTCCAATTCACGGACGAAACGAAGTCCAAGACCTGATCGAATCGCAAAATCTTCCTGTGTCAAACCGGCGGATTTTCTACTTGCTTTAATGAATTCCGCTATTCTATTCATATAAACATGGTCTCCTGTGAGGTTTTTGTACATATAATATACACCCTTTAGGGTATAATGTCAAAAGAAGAGTACGAAAACATACCCTATCGGGTGTATAATCACTTTTGAAATAAGTATCTATCCATATATTTCCAAAAGTGTCAGCCTCACTTGACAAATACAGGACTTCCTTTTAATATTAAATTATAATTCAGTATTGATAGAATAGAAAGGAGAACGTTTTGAGCGTGCGGGCGATATGCAGGTATTTAAAGAAGAAGTCAAGGATAGAATTCTGACAGCTGCGGAAAAAATATTTTATGAACAAGATTATAGAAGCGCTAAGCTGACGGATATTGCAGAACAGGCTGATATTCCCGTTGCGCTTATTTATACCTACTTCAAAAATAAAGAAAGCTTATTTGATGAAGTAGTCGCAGGTGTGTTAGATAACATCATTAAGATGATGGAAGATGAGGAAAAGATGGAGGCCGGAAGTCCCTATGAAAGATTTAATCGGGGCGGAGCATCTCAACTTCCCAAACTATTAAAGAGTAGAATAAAACTCATCATCTTGATCGACAAAAGCTCGGGAACGAAACATGAGAATGCAAAAGATATGTGGGTTAAACGATTGGAACAGCATATAAAAGACGGTTTAAAAAGATATTCAAAAACCAAGCACGATCCCATGCTTGCTCATATTTTGGCAAATAATTATGTTGAGGGGCTTATGGAAATTGCACGGCACTATAAAAATGACAGATGGGCAGAAGATATGCTCTTTGTGCTTAATAAGTGTTATTTCAACGGCGTGGAATCACTTTAGTATAGAAGAGCATCTATTTTAGGAGCGTTCAACCGCTCCTCATTTTATCTATCAATATTGAATAAATATTCAATATTATTTGGTTTTAAAGAAAAATGAATATACATGCGCATTATAGATGTAGAGAGGAGTAGATATGACTGAAAAGGAATTGAAAAAACAGGTAACGGGTAAAACCTTTTTGTCCAATGTGCTGCTTGCGCTTAAAATAGTGTTTGACTTACTACCGCAGGTTTTATTGGTACTGGTGATAAGCAGCCTATTTTCGGGAAAAGCGGAAAGGGAATATTTTAAAATGATTGCCGTAGGTATTTTCATTTCGTTTATGCTCAAGGCGTGTTGTAATTATCTTGCCGTAAAGACAGCTCATGACAGGGCTTTTAGTACATTGACGGAATTACGGCTTACCATAATTGAACACCTCAAAAAATTGAACTTAGGCTTTTTTAAAAAGCATACTACCGGCGAGCTTACAAGCATTGTTGAACACGATGTAGAGCAAATTGAAATATATCTGGCGCATGGTCTTCCGGAAATTATGGGGGCAACTCTTCTTCCTGTTCTGGTTTTTATTGCAATGCTTTTTATAGATTACCGGCTCGCATTAATAATGATTGCAGGGGTACCGCTCATGTTCCTTGTACAACAATTATCTGCAAAGACCATGCAAAAAAGATTTCAAATATATTTTGAACGAGAAATGCAGATGAGGGAAGACATGATGGAATATGTAAAAAACATTGCCGTGATAAAGGCATTTGCAAAAGAAGAGTGTTTTAGCGGCAGGACTTTGGATTCCGCACGCTCTTATGTGCAAGATGTAAAAAAGAGTATGGGGGCCGTTACGGGCCCAATGGTGCTTATAGATATTTTTATGGAAGCCGGAGCGGTATCGGTTATGATGTTAGGAAGTATACTGCTCTTACATAACAATATTTCTACCGCTCAGTTTATATTGTCCGTTATCTTATCTTCGGTATTTGTGTCGGCAATAAGTAAAACCGCAACGCTCCATCATTTTTCCATCGTGTTTACTGAAAAGCTCAAAAGCATAGCGGTGATTCTCTGTGCACCTCTTGCAAAAGAAAAGATCAGCGAAAAGCTGAAAACGGGGGATATAGAATGTAAGAACGTACATTTTAAGTATGAAAAAGACGGCTTTGCGTTAAAAGATATTACTGTACAATGTAAAGAAAACACTTTAAATGCGCTTGTCGGGCCGAGCGGTTGCGGTAAAAGCACGCTTGCGAATCTTATCATGGGTTTTTGGGATGTTGATTCAGGCGTACTCACAATTTCGGGCAAAGATATTTCACGCTATGATACGGACAGCATTTCTGCTCTTATCGGAAGTGTTCAGCAGGAAGTAATTCTTTTTAATATGAGCATCTTTGAAAATATCGCGATCGGTAAGGAGGGCGCTTCGGAATCGGAAGTGATAGAAGCCGCTCAAAAAGCACGATGTCATGATTTTATTTCTGCCCTGCCTCACGGCTACAACACAAAGGTAGGAGAGATGGGCGTAAAACTTTCGGGAGGAGAAAAGCAAAGAATATCCATTGCCCGGATGATTCTTAAAAATGCCCCAATTCTTATTTTAGATGAAGCGATGGCTGCCGTAGACAGCGAAAACGAAAAACTCATAAACGAGGCTATCGAAGAATTAAGAAAAAACAAAACGGTTATCACGATTGCGCATCACCTGAACACCGTACAAAACGCGGACAAAATAATCGTTATGGATAAAGGCCGCATACTGGATTCCGGCACACATGAAGAATTGATTTCGCGATGCACCTTTTATAAAGAAATGGTCGAAGCCCAAAACAAAGTAGACAACTGGC
>CAJPTT010000352.1 GCA_905373565.1 uncultured Treponema sp.
GGGTTATGAGCCCGACGAGCTGCCAACTGCTCTACCCTGCGATGTATGTTGCATAAGATAAACCACAATCGGAAAAATGTCAAGCATTTTTCCTAAAAGTTTCGTAAAAGCCATTCAGGTCGTTAATACAATATCAATCTCACACACCATCACTTCTTCCGCAATATCAAAATAGAACACGGATCAAGCCGCAAGCCTTTCTCTTCATTATATTCGCGCCAAAAGCCGAATTACCGGTTTGCAATCAACAACCCCGACGCCGACTATTCCCTAAACGGGAGCAGCCGACATAGAGTATTATTTTTAAAATCAGTTTTACCGGCCTGTTGTTTAAAGCAACCCAAGGATCTTAGCTTTATCGATAAAGCCGAGAGAACGTTTAACTTCCTTTCCGTTTTTAAACAGAATGAGCGTCGGAATACTGGTAACACCGAATCTCACTGCAAGGTCTTGCTGTTCGTCAACATTAACCTTTGCAAGAACAGCCTTTCCGTTCACTTCTTTTTCAGCCTCTTCAAAAACGGGGCCGAGCATTTTGCAGGGACCGCACCACGGCGCCCAGAAATCTACTAATGCCGTTTCGGCACCATTGACCGTCGTATCAAAATTGTCTTGATTTAATTGTAGTATAGCCATATCAATTTCCTCCATAAGTACGTTTTTTACCGTTATGCGGTAATTATCTATTCAGATATCATTAAGATACAAACAAAAAGCCCTATCGAATAGAGGTAACACCGTTTTTCCCGTTCGGGCAATTTTAAAAACGATACCGACATATTTCCTTTATCGTTACACGGAGTGCAGCACGAGCCATAAAATATAATATTCCGTATAAAGTCGTAACGCTGTTTTATTTTTAACCTTAGTCAAACCGGGTGTGCTGATAATTGCATCCGCTAAATTTCGAATACGGTCGGAAGTTAGCTTGGAAAACGACTGCGTCCTATGCGCTATCTTTACCTGATCCCGAATAAATGAGTTTACGTCATCAGTATTTTGCTTTCTAATTACGGGATCGATAATCGTATTCCATTGGTCGAGCTGTTCAATAATACAGTCCTGTAAACTTTTATTCGCCGGAATAAATTCCGCTTGCAGCGCACCTGCAATTTCTCGAGGCGAAATCTTTTTATTGGTTGTTTTCTGCTCCGGCATAGGCGCTTCGTTTTTTGAATTTTCCTGCTGAGCAGCAGTGCGGCGCGCCTTCTTTGGGCGCATAAAGAACGCAAGGATAGAAGAGATAATCGGGATCGTATACCAGAAAGGCAATAGTATTCTCGCATCGGTAAGCAGTTCTTGCCTGTTCAACATGAACAAGTCTATATACGACAGCAACCGGTCGCGAGAAAATATTCTGCGAATTTCTGCAGCTTGATGTTCCGTAATGCGCTTGTCAGCCGAAAGCATAGGAATAAATGACGCCCCCAGTAATGCATACAGCACCGGCACATATTCCGCACACAATGTCTTTAACAACTGATTAAACGCCGAATCGGTATGCATCGCGTCACTTTGTTCGAACCGTATCAACTGACGGTACCATTTTTTTAAGCAAACATCACGCAACTTTTTTCGATTATCATTTACCAACGAGATAATCAGCGGTACCGTTTTATCTAACATGATGTAATACCGCTCTCCATCGGGCGTTTTAAAACTAAGGAGATCGGGTAGATTAGCATCACTGTCCGAGTTCGCTTTTTCCTGTATATATTCCTCAAGATCCTGTTGACTATATTGTCCGAGCAACGGTACTCCACGAGAATCTTTAAAATTAACAATAGCCGCCTTATTAAAATAATACGGCGGCTTTTGAAGCGCCAGATCAAGATTCTTTAATGCGGTTTCCCGTTGGAGCGACTGCTGCGTTGTATTCCGGTAATAGTTATTTAGGTATTCAATAATAAAGATAGCCTGTAAAATGGTGATTTCATCACTCAATTTTTCAGTCTTCTTTGAAAATTCCTGTTTTACGACGGAACAAAGATAACTCCAATACAAATATACATCGCCTGATTTTTTTAGCGTGTACATTGCTTCAGAAGAATGCGCTTGAATCGTAAGAATAAACTTTCTAATTGAATATTCCTTTCCGGGGTTTGCCGTTAGCAATTTTTTTTGAATAAAATCCCGTAATTCATCTTTTTGAAAGAAAAACCGTAATTTTGCAATCGCAAAGTCGAGCATTTGATCGGTAGAAAAATTCCCCGGAAAGATAAGCGAAGGGGTATCGTCCGGGAAGATAAGCTGATACAGAAAGGTGTCGTTTTCCGCTTCCGGCTGCAGATCGGTAAAATCGGTATTTATTCTGATATAACGGAGAAATCGCTTGGAAAAATTCTGCGGTATCGCGCTGGCAAGCGGAAAGGGTAACTCCGGCTTTTCACGGATCGTTTCATATTGACGGGTTACCTTATCGAGGAAATAGAACGGAACAAAGACAACTTTACCTTTCCGCTTATCGTCAATAAGCTCTACTTTTCCTTCCGATTCAAGAGCTTCCAGTTCCGTTACCAATCTTGTTTCCGATATATCAATGAAAGAAGCAATATCCGGTTTTTCGGCTATATTTCTTTGAGCATACTTTCGTAAATAATCGGTTAATTCACTAATCCCAACAAACGGACTATTAAAACGCAGAGCGTAAGTGCGTAAAATATCCGGGAGTCTTACATTAACAGCCATTTGCTTATTATTGCATACTTTTTTTAATTGAACAAGAGGAAAAATCACAGGGTAAACGCATCAGGTCGTTTTTTAACACCCCCGCAGAAAAATTGATACTATTCGACCAGAGTTGAACC
>CAJPTT010000353.1 GCA_905373565.1 uncultured Treponema sp.
ACTTTTGGAACAGCGTCTGCGCAGTCGGCGACGAAAGCACCTTCGAGGTGTTCGGCACCCCAAATTGCGGCAAGGGCGAACCGAATCAGGTGATACGGGTAGGGCACGCAAGTCCCGTATGCGCATTCAGCGATGTTGAAGTATTTGGAGGCGGAAAATGAGTTGTGATCAAGAAATGATGTGTGAAATGGATTCCGATTTTAAATGGCATTTTGAGTCTCTTGCAGACTTTTTCTTCGATGAGCTGTTGCCCACTGAACAAGCGTCTCTAAGCTACGATGCGGAGGACACTTACTTCCTGCGGATGAATCACGCTAAGGTGCGGCAAAACGGTTTTGTGAAGCAGGCGGCAATTTCGGTTACCCTCTATAAAAATAAGAAAACCTATCGCCTTGCACAAGGGTTGAGCGGCCGGCTTGAGCGGGATAAGGAAACGCTTGCCGCAGCGTTGGAAAATGCACGCAGTATTATCGCGCAGCTTCCCGAAGACCCCTATCAGTCTATTCCTACTGCAAGCGATGATTCCGAAACAATCTATGACGGTGCGCTGCTTCCGCAAGAGATAATAGAAAAGACGTTGCTTGAGCCCGTGGCGGATTTGGATTTTGCCGGGCTTTTTTCGCAGGGGATGATATGCCGCGGAGCTGCCAATACGGCCGGCGCACGGCACTGGTTCCAAACAAAGACCTTTACGCTCGACTATTCGATTTGGCTGAAAAACGGACGCGCGGTAAAAGGCTTGTACGCAGGGCGCGACTGGCAGCAGGCTGAATACGAAAAACGCATCGCCGATGCGCGGCAGAGTTTGCAGGTGCTTGTGCTTGAACCGAAAAAAATCGAGCCGGGCAAGTATCGTGTTTTTATCGCTGCGGATGCGTTGGTGGATGTCGGAGAGTTTTTCTCGTGGAACGGCTTCGGGGAGCGGGGAATGCAGCAGGGCGAAAGCGCCTATCTTGCATTAAAAGAAGGGCGGGAGCATTTTGCCGATTCCTTTAATTTGACGCAAGATTTTTCCATCGGTGTGGAACCGTCGTTTAACAGCGAAGGAGAATCCGCTCCCGAAAAATTGACTGTTATCGAAAAAGGCAAGCTCATCCATACCATTGTGAGTTCCCGCTCGGAAAAACAGTACGGTACAAAGGCAAACGGCGCCGATTCAGATGAAGGATTCCGTTCCGCAGCTATCGGAGCAGGGACACTTGCCGAAGCGGATGCCCTCAAAGAACTGGGAACCGGCATCTACATTTCGAACTTCCACTACCTTAACTGGAGCGATCCAGCAACTGCCCGCGTAACCGGCATGACCCGCTTCGCCTGCCTCTGGGTGGAAAACGGAAAAGTTACAGCCCCCATTGCGGATATGCGCTGGGATGAATCGCTGTACAATATGTTCGGCGCGAATCTCCTTGCGCTTACTAAAGAACGGAAACTCTTTGTAGAAACAAGTACCTACGAAGAGCGCGCAGTAGGCGGATGCCTCTTGCCCGGTATCTTGGTCAAGGATTTTAACTGTACGTTGTAGGAGTAGAGCAACCGCTTAAAATATTCCTAATGCGGTTGCTCTTGATAGGAGCTTGAGCCGAAGTTTACCGGCAGAGATATGATGCCGTTTCGGCAAGCTGTCCACCGGTTAATCCTGCGCATTCAAGAATGTCCTGCCGGGAGCCTTGCATAAAAGCCATGTCGGGGAAGGCATGTACCGCCGTTTTTATGTCGGAACGCTGTTTTTGTATCAAGGCTTCCAAATAGTGCCCGACTCCGCCGATATAAGCGCCGTCTTCGATAAAAAGAATGGAATGATATTTCTGTGTTTTTTCCAAGAAAAAAGCTTCGTCGATAGGTTTTAAAAAGCGGAGATTGTATATATCGGCGGAGATTCCTTTTTGTCCAAGCAACTCCACTACTTTAGCCGTTTCGGGGTACATACCGCCGGTACATACCAGCAGTACATCGCTGTTTTCTGCAGTTACGGTAAACACGCCGCGGCCGATTTCCAACGGCAGCGAAAATGCGGGACATTCAGGTGCGCACGTATTCTTAGGATACCGTATTGCAACCGGCGTATTAAGCTGCAATGACCAATGAAACATCGTCCGCATTTCCGCTGCCGAAGCGGGAGTGAGTACCGTCATATTCGGGATACTGCGCAAAAAGCAGATATCATAAAACCCTTGGTGAGTTTCGCCGTCATAAGGAACCGCCCCCGCACGGTCTATCGCAAAGATAACCGGTAGTTTTTGCAGTGCTACGTCGTGAATAATTTGGTCAATTGCACGCTGCAAAAACGTACTGTAGATAGCTGCGATAGGCCGTAAACCGGCCGCCGCAAGCCCTGCGGCAAAGGTTACCGCATGCTGTTCGGCAATACCGACGTCAAAAAAACGATCGGGAAATTGCTGTTGGAATCGTTGAAGTCCCGTACCCTGCGCCATTGCAGCGGTGATTGCGACAATATCGTTCCGATTTGCCGCTTCATCGGTGATAATATGAGAAAACGCTTCGGTAAAAGAGTTCGTACTTGCTTTCTCAATCTTTCCGTCGGCAATATTGAACGGGCCGATACCGTGAAAAGCGGCAGGATTATCTTCCGCAAGCGGGTATCCTTTTCCTTTCTTCGTTTCAACATGAATAAGCACCGGTGCATCAATATTTCTGACATTTCGGAACACCTTTTCAAGTTCTTTTTCGTTATGACCGTTTAGGGGGCCGACGTATTCGAAACCGATATCGGTAAAAAGGTTATTTCTGTAAAAAATCCCCTTAGCGC
>CAJPTT010000354.1 GCA_905373565.1 uncultured Treponema sp.
TGCAGAGGAGGAAAAAAGTGAGAATTTTTTGTTCATTTCTTCTAATTTATAGACCGACCGCGCAGGATAGCCTTCCGCAAAAGCCTTCCGCGACCAATAGTCCGGTTCCCGATACTGATTTCCCATCTATTCCTTTGCACTTCGCTAGAGTAGTTCTCTATCAATAAAATATGAAGTATAATACTAGTATGAATGATGAATTTAAGCAACGGCTTGAAAAGATTGAACGCGCTCTTCATGCAGCATTTTTACCCGATACATCCGATATATCGAGCGGCGATTTGGAACAAAATCCTATTGCACTTTTATCCGCTCCGTGCGCCTCGTTGGTATCCGGCGGCGGGAAACGCTGGAGACCGCTGCTTGCGGTTCTTGCCTATCAGCTTGCAGGTGGCGGCGGCGAGGATATTTACACGCTTGCGCCGCTCATAGAAGGGATCCACACGGCAAGCCTTATTCATGATGATATAGAAGACAATTCCGAACTGCGCCGCGGGATGCCTGCCGCTCATGTGGCCTACGGACTCGATTCGGCGCTTAATTCGGGCAGCTGGCTTTACTTTCGGGCATTGCAATCGATTGAAGGCTATCATGCCCCTGCCGACATAAAGCTCGATTTATACACCGCGGCGCTTACGCATATCCGTGCCTTGCATGAAGGGCAGGCGCTCGATATCCACTGGCACCGGACGGCGGGGTTTTTCCCTTCGCGGCAGGATTATGAGCGGATGATCCGCTTAAAGACCGGAGCGCTCGCTGCGCTTGCCGCTTATACCGGTATGCGCGCTGCAGGAAAAGAACATGAAGAAAGCAAAGTTTTTGCATCGCTTTTTGCAGGAGTAGGCGTCGGCTTCCAAATACTCGACGATGTAAAGAATATCAGTGCGGGAAACGCCGGGAAAAAGCGGGGCGACGATATTGTGGAAGGGAAAAAGAGTATGCCTGTAATACTGCATATCGAAAAATGCCCTGAAGATGCCGCGGCGCTTACCTCCTGTTTTGAACAGGCGCGGCGGGAAGGCATTGATTCTTCTGCGGTGGAAAAAGCTATTACATTACTGAGCTCAAGCGGTTCGATTGCGGAAGCGGAAGAGCAGGGGAGGGGAGCTATTGCTTCCGTGTTAAACCGGCTTGACGCACGCTACGGCAGTACGGCAAGAGAGATGTTTGAGATGCTCTTTGATCTTATGCAAAGCTAACCTTTTGAAAATAAGCATACCGTACTACGGCGTTGCTGCACAAAAATAAGTGCTCAACGTATCATTCCTCTTCCATTTTCCACGTATCGGGAGTCTCATTCGTGATACCGTCTCCGAAAATTGCTCCGATTAAGATGAGACGCTTCCCGCTCATGCGATACTTATCCGCATAGCCTTTCTCTTTTATCTGGTTTAACGCTTCTTCCGCCGTTGCCGCGCTCATGAGCTTAAACTCAAAGACATACACACAGTCGGTAGTGCGAACAACTAAATCCGCTCTGCCTTTCGCCGTATGCGATTCAAGGTCTACATGATAGCCCATCAGCGTAAAGATGATATAAAATGCAATTTGATAATCCCGTTCCCGTACTGCATGATTCGCCTTTGCTGCCGTGCTGTAGGGAATACCGGCACAAGCCGTGTACATCCGTTTCATAAATGTTGCTATATCACCCTTTTCAATGTCCAGCACAAAATTCTGCGTATAGAGTCCCGATTCATTTTTAGTGAGCGCCATAAAAGCCGGTGTAAGATTATGAAAAAAGCCCTGTTTCACTTCTTTGTTGGGAAAACAGAGCGTATAGGTATCAAAACGTTCATTATAGCTTTGTATGGTTAAATACCCTGCTTGAAAGAACACCGGCGTAGGATTTTCAGCATTGGGACGGTAGTCCGATAAGCTATCCCTACTCATTTCAGCATGTTCGGTAATGTCCCGTATATCATAGGTACCGGCTTTGAGTAAATCAATTAAGAACGTCGGGGTGCCGGTTGCAAACCAGTAAGAGCCGAACTCGCAGGAAGCAAAACAATGTAAAAGGCTCCATGGGTTATACACATGCATACCCTTGTGATGAAACAGATACCCGTCATAGTTTTCTTTTAAGCGCCTGAGGATTTCCTTTGAGTCCGTCTCATAGTTTTCTGCCAGCGCCTGTATTTCCGGCATGAAGTTTGCTTCCAGCTCTGCTTGGGTAATACCGCACAGTTCAGCATAGTTTTTTTCAAGGGAGATGTCGTACAGGTTATTGAGGTCGCTAAAGATGCTCACCTTACTGAATTTGGTAACACCGGTTAAAAAGGCAAAGCGGATAGCGGCATCACAGGATTTTACTACACCGTAAAAGCCTTTTAAGATGGTACGGTAGGTGTCATGCAATGCGGGATTACCAGACATAGTTTCAAGCAGGGGTTTGTCGTATTCATCTACAAGAATGACCACCTGTTTACCGGTCGTTTGATACAACCATTGAATACTATCAAAAAAACGTTCGGCGATGGTATTTCTTACTGTTTCTATCTTATATATTTTTTGCCATTGTACCAGATGAAAATCTAAAAGGCTTTCCAAGTCTTCCCGTGTTTCGTATTTTGACGGATTAAAATCCAAGTAGAGCACGGGATACGCTTGCCACGGATGTTCCTGCCGAGCCTCCCATTCGGCAATTTTTAAGCCGGTGAACAGCTCTTTTTGCCCGAGAAAATAGGCCGCAAGTGTAGAAAGAAATAGACTTTTACCGAACCGCCGCGGCCGGCTTAAAAAATTGATTCTACTTGCCGCAGCAAG
>CAJPTT010000355.1 GCA_905373565.1 uncultured Treponema sp.
ATCATACACATTATTCTTTATATTATTCCATAATATTACCGTATCTTGCATTTTTTCAGGGGAATCTTCCGCTTTGAGAAAACTAATTACCGATGTATCAAGATATAACCTTTGTTTCATACGGTTATTATAACATCAAAATGGCATTATTTCTATTATGTAGTAATACCTCCTTACACTACATTCTGCGGTTTACCGGCAAGAAAGCTTTTTACATTATCCGCGGCGAGGTTCAACAGCCGCGTCCGCGCTTCGCGGGTTTGCCATGCGATATGCGGCGTTATAACGCAGTTGGGGCAGCCGAACAGCGGATGATTTGCAGGAGGCGGCTCGGTACTCAGTACATCGGCTGCATAGCCGCCGATGGAGCCTTTTTTCAACGCTGCGGCAACCGCTTCATCATCGATAAGCTGTCCCCGTCCGGTGTTGATAATAAACACGCCCGGCTTTACTTTCGAAAGCGCGGCTGCATCGATCATTTTTTCGCTTGCACTGTTAAGCGGCGCATTCAAGCTGATAATGTCGGATTCGGCAAGGAGAGTGTCAAGCTCCACCTGCTTCGCCGCAGCGAGCTGCGATACCGTTTTGGGCGAGCGGTTGACATAAAGCACCCGCATCCCCATCACAAGCGCAATTTCCGCAACCTTTTGCCCGATGTGTCCAAACCCGATAATACCGAGCGTCTTCCCCGTCAGCTCAAACGTAGGGAACGAGGTATAGCAGAAATGCTCACTGCGGCTCCACGTACCGCCGTGAACCTCATCGCTGTGCTCCTTTACGTGCCAATAAAACTGTAAGATGAATGCAAATACCAGCTGAGCGACGCTGTCGGTGCTGTAGCTGGGAATATTCGTTACGGTGATCCCAGCTGCATGAGCTGCCTCTACATCAATAACATTATAGCCGGTTGCCAGCACGCCGATGTACCGCAGCTTAGGTAAACGCGCAATCAATTCCTTTGAAAACACAACTTTATTCGATAAAACCGCCTCGCAGTCTTTTATCCGCTCATATACTTCATCGGGTGCAGTCTTGTCGTATATCGTAATATCCGCAATGTCCTGTAAAATCTTCCACGACAGATCTCCCGGATTAAGTGTATAGCCGTCCAGCACAGCTGCTTTCATATTCATCCCCTCCATCAAAAATCTTCTATTTGTATTTATTATCATAGAAGAAAAATGCTTTTTTTGCAATCTTGTTAGAGCAAACTAGCACAAATCTCATATTTTTATAAGGAGCATGTCCAACCTCACCGCAAAGACGCAAAATCCACCAAGGATTCGGTAAATTCATAATTCATAACTATGCGGCATCAGTACATCGAGCACCGTCTGTATATGTTCGGGCACCGGCACGGTAAACCGACGAAGCTTACCGCCGACGGGGAAGCTCAGGCGGTATGCACACAGCTGGAGTTTTTTAATGCGAGCGGTTTTCCAAAGCTGTTTATTTAATGCAAAGTTCCCGTGCTTGTCGTCGCCGATAATCGGGTAGCCGATACCGGCAAGATGAATACGGATTTGGTGCATTCTGCCGGTATGCAAGCGGACGGAAAACAGACTGTATGCATCCGTGCCGGCAAGCAGTTTATACGCGCTTAAAGCAGGCTTTCGGGTGCCGTTTTCCATAATCGGCGTATCGATACGGCCTTCTTTCGGGATGGATTTCAGTGCTTGCCGGTTTTCAGAACGTTCAAAACCGCCGAAGCATAATGCAAGATATTCCTTTTCCACCGTTTTCGATTCAAACAAAGTACGGCACGAACGGGCTGCAGCGGCGCTTTTTGCCGTTACCAATAAGCCGGAGGTTTCTTTATCCAACCGATGTACCGGAAACATTTCTGTCCTGAGCTGCTGACTTAAAATCTCGGTGAGGCACACGGAAATATGCGCGCCGCCCTGCACCGGAATACCGTAAGGCTTATTAACAATACAAATCGCCTCGTCCTCGTATACAATCGGAATGGATTTCTTTACAATATTTTGTTGACTATCGTGCATAGTGGGGAGTATATGATGAATCGAAAAAAAATTCAGCACTTGGTATGTGTCATCCTTTTATCTTTTTGTATCGGCCATCCGCTTCGGGCGGAGTTGATCAGCAATCCTTCGTTCGGCTACACGCTGGATATGCCGGAAGGATTTAGGCAGGTAAATTCTCGGGATAATTCACGCTATCTCTATCAGAATACGATTATCCCCGTCGGCTTACAGGTTGCGATCTACCCGTATCAGCAGTTCGGCACGGTAACGGCTGCAGCGGATCACATTTTTTCTCAGCTGAAAGCGCAAAAAAAAGCGATACCATTTTTGATGCAGGGCAACCCCGCGCTTGTTGCAAACCTTCAGTTTACGCAGCAAAACCAAAAACAGGCGGGCTGGCTTTTGGTGCAGCCGCTTGCCGAACAAAAGGGATGGCTGGTTGTCTTAACGACCACGCAGGCGGAAAAGGCACAGGAATATGAGCCGATGATGATTTCCTGCCTAGACGCCGTGTTTATCGGCCGGCAATCCTTTTTTGAACCCGGCCCGATGATACAGGCCGTTTATCCCAAAGAAGGAACGGTAAAAAAAGAAGTGCTCTTTAATGGAAAAAAACTTTCCGTGCATTTTGACCGCTCCGATTCCGAAGCGAATCAGGCGGTAATAGACCGCGAGTTTGCCCTGCTGACACGCTACCTCAATTCCCCGCTGCAGCAAAAAGCATGGCAGCGCTATTACCGGATGATTTACCGTGACAGCATCGGCCG
>CAJPTT010000356.1 GCA_905373565.1 uncultured Treponema sp.
GGTTAAGATGGGATACGGCGGTTCAATCAAAGAAGCTGCCACTGTAGTTGGAAAATCCGGCGATGAAGGGATTGATGGCATTATTAAAGAAGATAAATTGGGACTTGATGTTATTTACATTCAAGCAAAGAAATGGGATAGCGTTACTATCGGTCGCCCCGAAATACAAAAGTTTGCAGGGGCATTGTTGGGGAAAAAAGCGAAAAAGGGGATATTTATTACTACCTCAACATTTACAAACGAAGCAAAGAAATATGTTACCGATATTGATGCAAAAATAATACTGCTTGACGGAAAACAATTGACCGAATTAATGATAGAAAATAATCTTGGCGTAAGCACACAAGATGTTTACACAATAAAACGAATCGATTCGGATTACTTTGAAGAGAATTAAAAAAGTCCCTTGTCCTATTCTTCCAACAGTATAAACAGTTTTCGTCATTCTGAAATATCTATGTTTCAAAGCGAGAAATGCCGACGAATTCCTGCAATGATTGCATCATACTATTGGATCCTTTCGTATTGCTAATCGCGCCGCTCCTCAAAATGCAATAGTTAAAAAGTTATACCTTCTATAAAATCTGCCATATCCCATTCGTTTAAAAAGACGGTAACAAAGTTTTTCATATATTGTTCGCGCTGTTCGGCAATGCGTTTAGCAGTTTCGGTATTCATCATATCTTTAAGATAAAATAGTTTTTCGTAAAAATGGTTAATTGCTGTAGATGTATGCTGATAATAGGTTTCTTTATTCATACTCAGCATAGGTTTTATTGCCGGATCGTACAGCGGACGGTTACGGCTTTACATCTTCAAAATAATATTTTGATGGAGTGCTGATATATTTTCTTCCCTTTACATCAGTTATGATTATGAATTTTCACTGTCAAATGCAATGATTTTATCCCAATCTCTTTTTAAAATAATATCATCGACTTGTTTTGCCGTGTATAATTCGTCCAATGTTTTATAATAATCCAATTATGTTTCCCAGTTTTCTAATTCTAATAATGGAATATTCTTAAAATGCTTTGTATTATTCGTTACTAAAGTCAAATCATTGTAAATTGCCGTCAGACTTGTAACATTGCCATACTATGCCTCCATATCTACTATACGGCAAGTAGTATGAAAAAACAAGCAAAGCTCATGATTTCTTTTTCAAGCTATTATCTGATAAAAACAAATGTAACTTCTTGACTTTTTCTTTCGTTCGGTGCATTATAGACAGACATTCGTTCTGTGTGTTTTTTTTCTTTGCACGGTTAGCGTCATCTAACATGTACGGCAAAAACTAAGGAGCCGATTTTTGAATCGTAACAGCAAGAAGCCTGAAGTCCGTAAACAGGAATTGATCGAAATTGCTGCAAAGCTTTTTGCGGAAAAAGGATATGAGGCGGTATCCGTACGAGACATCCTTGATGTCGTTGGCGGTGCTCCCGGTATGTTTTATTACTATTTTAAGTCAAAGCAAGATATTTACGTTGCAGCTATGGAGCAATACATTTCCGAACGCTTGGAACGAAAGTGCCGGATGCTGGAAGACGATACCGTTCCGTTTTCTAAAAAACTCGCTACGTTCCGTAGTATGATTCGGGAAGATATCAGCGGGTATACGAAGCGGTTTATATCAAAAGGCAATGCGTCCATTTCGGATGCTTCATATAAAATTTGGGATTTTCTCCAAATGTTAAACCGTATGGTTAAACCTTACGCAAAGTTTCTTTTGCAGGCATACAATGAAAGGCATTTATCCGATAGGCTAAAACTAACGGAAGAAAATGCGGAACTGTTTGCGACATTTATACTGTACGGTTCTTGGGGAACTATCTATAACGGAAAATTTACCAAGAGCGATAAAAATTTCACGATGGAGGATGTGATAGCGGTTACCGATAAGCTTTTGCAATAACGATACACATACATAATAATGATCACTTCTAATACAACCTGATAAAAATGGAAGAATTGAGAAGTGTGCACTATCGGATATTTTTTACTACGGCAACGGGAATGATCCTTACGGACATTCCCGTTGTTGCGTTTTAGGGAGTATTGAACGAATTCTGTCTGTCGATTTCAAATCTACAAGTTCACACACTGAAGTTAAAGAAATAATGCGATGCTAATGCGCATAATTATAATTATAAGGAGTGTTTTATGGACAATCAAAAAAACACAAAGTCCTCCAGAGGGGCGATTGCCGCAGGACTTTTTATCGCGCTCTATCTTGTAACCTACGTTATCATCGGCGCGATCTGTATGCCTGTCGCAGTGCTTTTCTTGCTGATGCCGGAGCTGGTGGCTTTCTTTGCAGCGCCTATCTATCATACGATGCTGACAAAGGCGCCCGGGTGGATTTCGATCTTTCTTGCAGCGGTTATTCCCAGTCTGTTCTTAATTGCAACCGGGCATATTCCCATTGCGCCGTTGGTTGCTGTACCGGCAGGTCTCATCGCCGTATTGTTAGCAAAAAAAGGGCAATACAAAAGCTTTAAGTGGAACGCGATGAGCCATACGATTTTTTCACTCAATCTATTCGGAGGATTCCTTCCTATTTGGGTTATGCGGGATTACTTTTTTCAGCATACGCTTGAAGGCGGCATGAGCAAAGCGTTTTGTGATACGGTGCGAGCGCTTACTCCATGGTGGGTACTTCCGGTTATGATGATTGCAACCATGCTCTGTTCGCTGCTCGGTTCTTTGTTCACAAAAAAAGTATTGCATAAACGTTTGGAAAAAGCAG
>CAJPTT010000357.1 GCA_905373565.1 uncultured Treponema sp.
ATTTTTATCCGCTCCAAAATGCTGCCCGAATATATCGAACCCGCGGTAAACCGTATTTTTTCGTATCTTAACGATATTTCTTTTGCCGACGAAAAGCGGTTGAAGGATGTTTTTATTCAGCTGAAAAACGATCTTGATCCGCTGCCGTCATATTCGGGGCATACCTTGACTGCGCTGTACGCAGCTTCTGCCTATTCCGGTTCAAAACGGGCGGAAAATCTCTGGATGGGGATTCCTCAACTGCGTTTTCTGCGCGGGCAGTATGCGGCGCTGGAGCAAAAACCGGCAGCAATCGGCTGCATTGCCCGTAAACTTGAAGAAATACACCGGAAACTGATGCGCTCCGGCCTTATCGTGAAAGTGTGCGGTACGAGCGCCGATATAAGCGTTATCAAAAAGGCGCTCACTTCCCATTTACTGCGGTTTGATTTTCCGCACCGCAGTACCGGCGGCTTTAGAACCGAAGCCTTTGAAAAACCGGCGGCGCTTTCGGCCTTTCCCAGCGCCGTGCAGGTGGGCTTCGCGGCGCAGCTTCTGCCGGTTACGTTCGATGAAACAGAATACGGCGCTGCTATCGTCTATGCCCAGTGGCTTGAGACGGGGGCATTGTGGGAGGCAATCCGCGTAAAAGGCGGCGCGTACGGCGTTTCGGCATATCCCGATTCGGCGACGGCGCTGTTTACGATGACTACCTACCGCGACCCTACGCCGCTCAAATCCTTGCGCAGTATACGGGATTGTATCGAAAAGAGCATCGCGGCTCCGCTTACCGACTCCGAACTGGAGGCCTTGATTACCGGCACGTACAGCACAGCGCTCCAGCCGAGAACTCCTGCGCAGAGAAGCGCGGCGGCGTTCTCGCGCCTCTTAAACGGGATAACCCATCATGCGCGGATGCAAACAATCGAAGGTATTATTTCCTGTACACGGGAACGTATGAATCGGCTTGCCGAGCGGCTCGCTGCAAGCGTATCGGGAAGTACCGCGCTTTCGGCAACGACAGCGGGAGCTATATCCGGCGGTACCGCTGCGGTAATCTGCTCCGATGCTGCGCTCCGGCAAACGGCAGACAGCGCAGGGCTTCCGCTGCTCAGCATTATGCCCTCAATTTAAGGATAAAATGTATATGTGCGCAGCACGCGCACGGCTAAAAACTTTTTCGGATTTTCACCATCTTATCCTACAAAAGTTTTATGGGAGGAAAATTTAAAACAACATGGCTGCAAAGAATACGTATGATGAATCGAAAATAAAGACGCTCAGTTCATTGGAGCATATTAGGCTCCGCACCGGTATGTATATCGGCCGGCTTGGAAACGGCTCGAACCCCGATGACGGTATTTACATCCTTTTAAAGGAAGTGCTCGATAATTCCATCGATGAGTTTATTATGGGGAACGGAGACCGCATCGATGCGCTGCTGAAGGACAACAAAGTTACCGTGCGGGATTATGGACGCGGCATTCCGCTCGGGAAGGTCGTGGAATGCGTGTCGGTCATCAACACCGGTGCAAAGTACAATGATGAAGTCTTTCAGTTTTCGGTGGGGTTGAACGGTGTCGGCACCAAGGCGGTGAACGCGCTTTCCGAATATTTCCGGGTGGTTTCCGTCCGTGACGGGAAATATGCCGAAGCGGTGTTTGAGCGGGGTGTGCTCAAGCACGAAAAACAAGGAGATGCCAAAAAAGGTATTAAGAACGGTACGCTTGTGGAGTTTATTCCCGACAGGGAAATATTCGGCGACTATACATTCAACCTCGACTTTATCGAAAAACGGATGTGGAACTACGCCTATCTGAACGCCGGCCTTACGCTCACCTTTAACGGCGCTTCATATATATCGGAAAACGGCTTACTCGACCTCCTCAATGCGGAAATCGGCGAAGAAACGCTCTACACGATTGCTCATTTTAAGGAAGCAAAGCTCGAATTTGCCTTTACCCACACCAACAACTACGGCGAAACCTATTTTTCGTTTGTCAACGGGCAATACACCTCGGACGGCGGTACGCATCTTTCCGCCTTTAAAGAAGGCTTGCTGAAAGGTATTAATGAATACTACCGCAAAAACTACAAGAGCGAGGATGTCCGCGAAGGCACTTGCGCGGCGGTGGCGGTCAAGGTGCAAGCGCCCGTGTTTGAAAGTCAAACGAAAAATAAGCTCGGCAATACCGAGGTGCGGCCGTGGATTGTCAACGGCACCAAGGCCGCTGTGGTGGAATGGCTGCAAAAAAATGCTGAAGCCGCGCGGAAGCTGGAAGAAAAAATCCTTGCAAACGAGCGGCTGCGGACAGAGCTGAACAGCGTTAAAAAAGAAGCGAAGGCTGCCGCAAAAAAAATTGCAATGAAAATCCCGAAACTCAAGGACTGCAAGTTTCATCTTGGGGATAAGCAGTACGGCAATGAGTCGATGATTTTTATCACTGAGGGAGATTCGGCTTCGGGTTCAATGGTTTCGAGCCGCGACGTCCTTACGCAAGCGCTTTTTTCGCTGCGCGGTAAGCCCGAAAATATGCACGGCAAAAAACGTGCCGCCATCTACAAAAATGCGGAACTCTACAATATGATGATGGCGCTCGGTATCGAAAACAGCCTTGAAAGCCTCCGCTATAATAAGATCATCATCGCAACCGATGCCGATAACGACGGCTTTCATATTAGGAACCTTTTGCTCACCTTTTTTCTCACCTATTTTGAAGAGCTGGTGTTGAGCGGGCGGATTTTTATTTTGGAAACGCCGC
>CAJPTT010000358.1 GCA_905373565.1 uncultured Treponema sp.
GCGGCGATACAAGAATTAAATATTGGAAATTAGACGGTAATATTTTTAAACCGTCTTAAGGTAATATGAGTGAAATTGGGATTGCTGTTAAACAAATGGGCATCTCGTCTTTGGAAGAACTTTGGCTTATACAAAAGCGTGGTACTTACAAAGCGAAGATTTAAATGATGCATGGTGTTTGAGTATAGGAACACAGGATAGATATGTAATTCAAAAAACTAAGAATAAGGATAAACAAGATGAAGAACAAAATAATAATTAACGATAAAATATTTATTTTCAATGAGCATGACGACTGTTATGAAGGCTGCTGTAAAATTTGGGGCAATGAAGTGCAAACAGTAATTGAAGTCAAAGATGAACTGCCTGATATCCTCTCTCCTATTTTATCAAGACTGGAATGGCTTAACATAAATAGAGAAAAAATATTGGATGCATTTTTAAAAGAGAATAGCTATTTTGTAGATACTATAAACGAAATGATAGACAATAAAGAATTTGAAGCTGATAGCCATATTACCCTTGCCGATTTTAGAGCATCTCTGTTTATTTTATATCTTAATTTTGAACTTGACTCAAACGGTGTAACTTGCTCTTTCGATCTTGATGCAAAACCTGATTATCTTTTGGGGCATTTAGCTTTTATGACAATGGATAAAGAATATAATATCAAAAATGACGGTATAAACGGATAAATTATAATTTGAATAATAGATAAGGAGAATTTGATATGGGAATGATTGCAAACTATCAAATCATAAGTGATAGGGACTTAAAAGAACTTATGACCGAAAAAGACATTGCAGATTTTACGGAAGAACTGCAAGAATCCGAAGACTGTATTTTATTCGACATGGATAAAATGTGGGACGTTTTACATTTTGTACTTACCGGTGTTTCAGCAGGAGAGCCGATAGAGGGTAACCCGCTCAGTGAAGCAATTGTCGGAGTAAATTCTTTCGAAGAATGCGAAGATTTTATCGGATATACAAAAAAGGAAAACATACGATTAATCGTGAAAAAATTAAATGAAACCGATATTGATTCTCTTTTGGAAAACTTCAGTATGCAAAAATGTAAAGAAAATAAACTGTATCCGAATATCTGGGATTATGAAGATGAAAAAGAAGAAATTATAGATGAACTTAAATGTGCGTTTGCCGGACTTAAAGATTTTTATAACGAAGCAGCCCAAGCAGGTCAAAATGTTTTGGTTTCCATTTATTAAAACAAGAAGCTCAATAACAAATACAAAAACGGCACTATACCGCCGCAGCTATCAAAGCAGCGTGAGAAGCAATCGAGCTTGGAGTATGGCAGAAAATGAAACACTATACGGATTTAATCAACAACCCCGACGCAAGCGTCGGGGTACAATGCTCAACGTTTCGCATGGTATGGGATATCCGGCACGGATGCCGGTTGTTCCAAACAGGAACGAGTTTTTTGCCTTGCAAAAAACTCGCAGTCAAAAATGTACAAGGATGTACATTTTTGACGAGGTGGTTGCAGTCGGCTTTAATACCCTTTGTTACGACGCAGAGCGTTCGTCAAAACTATACATCCGTGTATAGTTTTGACTGCAAGTTGTGGCTCTGCCACAACATTGCTACTGCGTGGAACAACCGCCATCCATGGCGGTAGAAGGACGGCGGGTATTAAACCCTCGCACGAATAAAAAATTAAGCGGAGAATATAATTACAAGTCATTAAACGAATTATATACGACGGCACAAGTTGATGATATTATCTTAAAAAGAGATTGGGATTGGCTGTATGCACCGGACGACTATCAAAGTAAATGGGGAATGGGACAGACAAGCCGTTATTCGGGTCGATACAAAAGTGGCAGCCATACTTGACAAATAATGTCGTTCTTCTTAATATTGAATTATAATTTAATTTTGATAAAAAGACAAGCGATTTGGATATGCAAGTATTAAAAGAAGAAGTGAGAAATAGAATTCTCGCCGCAGCAGAAAAAATATTTTATGAACAAGATTATAGGAGCGCCAAGCTGACGGATATTGCAGATGAAGCTGATATTCCTGTAGCACTCATTTATACCTATTTCAAAAATAAGGAAGTTTTGTTTGATGCGGTTGTTGCCGGTATAACCGAGTATTTTACGAATGCGCTGGAAAAAGAAGAAGCTATGGAGTCGGGGCTGCCGTCAACACGTTTTGAAAAAATCGGCGCGGAATATGTGCACGGACTTTTAAAAAATCATATAAAGCTCGTCATTCTGATGGATAAAAGTTCCGGCACCAAACACGCCGGAGCAAAAAACCGATGGGTTGAACGACTGCAGTTGCATATCGAAAAAGGAGCCGCGCAGTTTGCGCGCGGCTTCTATGATCCGGCACTGTTTCATATTCTTTCCAATAATTATGTTGAGGGGCTTTTAGAAATTGCACGCCATTATAAAAACGACGAATGGGCGATGGAAATGTTCACGTTAATGAACCGATGTTATTATCACGGAGTTGAATCGTTATAACCCATAGTTGCGGCATAAACAATGGAAGAGAAGGAGCGGCAAACCGCTCCTTATTTCAGGCTATAATACTGAATATATATTCAATATTATTTAGTTTTGAAGACATGGATGTTAACACTTGATGATGATAAGGAGTTATTTGAAATGACTGAAAAAGAATTGAAAAAGCCTATGGCGGATAAACAAGTTGGAGCGGCGTATGTTTTTACGCTGGCTAAGGCGGAGCGAGGAAAATTGG
>CAJPTT010000359.1 GCA_905373565.1 uncultured Treponema sp.
CCGCTGCTATGCGCATCGGCAAAGGCACAAATGCAGGTTAAGCGAATGTTAGGTTGACCCTGCGGGCGCGGAGAGGAAAATGATTCCCAATCATCTTAATATTATAAAGCGTAGAAAAAAATATATAAGGCTTCATTTAGATTGTAATATCAGAAGCAAAGCACAAACAAACAATAAAGCCGAAATACAACAAAATATTATTGAGCAAATAAAGCTGTTTAAAAAAACTACTTTAAGTCAAGATATTGCCGTTCAAATAATTACATACACTACTGATAAAAGATCGCCGGGGATAGATAAATGGATAAAAAATATCATCGATATTCTTCATAAAACTGAATACCTTGAAAATAGTGCGGATAAAATATTCTTGCCATTTAATGATGATAAACAAATTAAATACCTATTTGTTCAATATATTTATGTTGGTAAAAGTTTAAGTACGCATATTGATATTCTTCCCTTTAGTGGGTTCATTAGTGATTTACATAAAGCCGAAGAAATTAATGATAATAAAAGAAACTATTCCTTTGAACATGAAAGTAATTATTCCGACTTAATTGCGAATAAAAGTAGATATTTATCTTTCCTTTCTGAATAAGCATATAATTCAATGATATATATGCTTATCACTCATTCTCCCATTATATCAGCTTTTCGACGCAAGCGTCGGGGAATTAGACCCTCCGTTGATTAAAAAAAACCGGTATCCTTTAGAATAGACTTAGATAATTTGGCATGACTGCAAAGTTCCGGTGTTAAAGGCTATCAAAAACGCATGAACGAAGTTATCCACTGGGCACGGCAAAACGGATGTCCCGTTAATCAATTATAGACTCCCCTCGCTGATATTTGCAATATTTTCAATAGATCAAGAGGGCTTACATTTCTTTATAATATCATTTAAAAGTTTATGTATGTACATTGATGCCCATCTCCATCCTGCAGACTATCTCGATTGCTGCGCCGCTACCGGCGATACCGGAACTGTAAGCGAACTGTTCGCGCAGCCGGTATCGCTTTGCTGCTCGGCGCATGATCATACCGAATATGAACGGCACCGCCGCTTCTTTAAACGCGCTATATGCGGCAGCGCTGCTTCTCTTACCGAAGGAATAGTCCTTCATCAAAGCAAATCTCATTTACAGCTATCTGAGAAACAGCACATACTTTTTTCCTTCGGCATCCATCCCCAAAATCTCGTAACCGATGAAGCGGAGTTTTTATACCGCCTTTTGGAAAAGAAAGAAATTCAAGCGATTGGAGAATGCGGATTCGATCTTTTTGATGATGAGTATAAACGGCTTTTACCGATGCAGCAAACAGTATGGGATATGCAGTTACAGTGGGCGCAGGCATTTCAGCTGCCGGTTGTAATTCATTGCCGGAAAGCGCTGCCGCTCATATTTGATTCGGTACCTCGGCTAAAAAAACTACCGGCAGTTATCTTTCACGGCTGGGGAGGCAGTCCGCAAGAGGCATCGGCATTTCTTAAAAAAGGCGTCAACGCTTATTTTTCGCTCGGAAAGGCAGTGCTCCGCGGACAGAAATCCGTATGCGCAATGGCAGCTTCGTTCGATAGCACTCGCCTCTTAACGGAAACCGACGCCCCGTATATGAGGCTCAAGGCGGAATCCTACTCCCATCCCCGCGATATTATCGCAGTTACGGCGCAATGTGCAAACCTGCGGTACAAAGGAGCCGCTCCGGTACAGCGAACCGGTTCCGATGCGATAAAGCGGAAAGATAGTATCAAACAGTATAAATCGTCCACGGCGGCACTTGAAGAACTCAGCATCGATGAAGCTGCTGTAAAAGAATTCAGCGATATGATTGTACGGAATTTTAATTGTGCATTTGGATTATCGGATTGAACGAATAGAGAGGGATAAAAAAGGCGCCGATCAGAATCGAACTGATGAATGAAGGTTTTGCAGACCTCTCCCTTACCACTTGGGCACGGCGCCGATAATGGAGCTACTATATCAGAAACCGATATCTTATGCAAGAGGTTCGTCAGGCAGTTCCAAGGTTTTGTCAGAGCTATATCAGTCTGTGTTTAAATACCCCCGTAAAATCTGCTATTCCACTGAAGTTTTGCTGCATTGACAGAATATACCGCATATTCTACATTTACTCTATGACAAGCATTCCACGAAAACTGCCGCTTGGCATACAGAGCTTTGAAAAACTTCGCAGAGACGGCTTCCTCTATATTGATAAAACCGCATTTATTTGGCGGCTCATTCAGTCATCTAATCCATATTTCCTCAGCCGACCGCGGCGGTTTGGAAAAAGCCTCTTTCTTTCAACATTAGCGGCATATTTTTTAGGGCAAAAAGAGCTGTTCAAAGGGCTTTATATTGAAAAAGCGGAAGAAGAGCTGGCTGTTCAGGAAAACAGGAGTACATGGCAAGCATGCCCGGTGCTGTATTTTGACTTTAATACAGGGCAATATGATACGATTGAAAGTTTAATCAGCCGTATTGAGCTTTTTTTATCCCCGCTTGAAAAAAAATATGCCATAACTTCTGCTCAAGGCGATTTAGCACAACGGCTTGAAGAAATCATCAAACAGATATACGAGACGACGCACAAACAGGTGGTTATTCTCGTAGATGAGTACGATAAACCCTTGCTGCAAACCATGGGGGTAAATGAAACACTCAATGAGCAATACCGCAATACCCTTAAAGCATTTTACTCCGTAATCAAAACCTGCGATCAATATA
>CAJPTT010000360.1 GCA_905373565.1 uncultured Treponema sp.
AAGATAAACTCACGTCGCTCGGCTTCGAGGAATTTGACGGGCCGCTCGTCGAAACGGATTTCTGGAACTCCGATGCGCTCTTTATGCCGCAATTCCACGCCGCCCGCGACATTCACGATGTGTATTACCTAAAAAATCCCACGCACGCCAAAGCCATCGAAGAACCTTTCCTTTCCCGTGTTGCGGAAATTCACGAAACGGGCGGGGACAGCGGCAGCCGCGGCTGGAACTATCACTTTGATCGCGATTTTACCCGACAGCTTTTGCTCCGCAGCCAAGGCACGGTATTGTCCGCTCATCAGCTGGCAAAGGCAAAAATCCCAGGCAAATACTTCGGTATTGCACGCTGCTTCCGCTATGACAAAGTAGACGCAACGCATCTTTCTGATTTTTACCAGACGGAAGGTATCGTCCTCGGCGAACAGGTCAACCTGCGAACGCTGCTCGGTATCCTTAAAATGTTTGCCGTCGAAATTGCCGGCGCCACCGAAGTGAAGTATGTCGGCGGGTACTTCCCCTTCACGGAACCTTCTATAGAAGTGCATATCAAGCATCCGGTACTCGGCTGGTTCGAGCTGGGCGGCTCCGGCATTTTCCGCCCCGAAGTTACCAAGGCGATGGGTATCGATGTTCCCGTTCTGGCATGGGGTATCGGCATTGACCGTATGGCGCTGATGGCATTGGGGCTCAACGATTTACGCGAGCTGTTCAGTACCGATATCGAAGGCGTCCGACTCCGCAGATAGCTCCGGCTGCTACCGAAAATTGCAGAAACCGCTCCGCTCTAAAAGCTCCGCGTTTTTGGAGCTTCCTAAAAGGGTAGCGGTAAAAAGTGCGCGTAAAACAAAAACGATAATCTATGAACCGGAAATCTTCTTTACTCAAAAGCGGTATTAGCCTGTCCGTACTCACCCTTGTATCGCGGGTTTTGGGGTTGATACGGGAAATGACCAAATCAGTTTTCCTCGGCACCGGCCCCCTTGCGGACGCCTTTACCGTTGCCTTTATGATCCCCAATCTGCTCAGGCGTATCTTCGCCGAAAACAGCATGACCGTTGCCTTTATTCCTACTTTCCAGACCTATCTGGAGGAAGAAAAACGCAATACGCCGGATGCAAAGGCGGCGATGAAGGAGTTCCTCTCCGCAACGTTCACTATGCTGTCTTTTGCCGTAACGGGCACCGTTATCATCGGGATTTTGTGCAGCGCTCTGATTATTGCGGTGTTTTTTCCGAAAATCGCCGACTTTTCCGCAACGGTGCTTTTGACGCGCATTATGTTTCCTTACCTGCTGCTCATCTCCATTGCGGCATTCTTTCAGGGGATATTGAACGGCGTCCGCAGTTTCTTACCGACGGGAATTACGCCGATTTTGTTTAACCTGTCCGTTATCGGATGTACCTTTGCGCTCGCAAAACCCTGCGGCAATCCTGCTCTTGCAATGGCGATCGGCGTGGTGCTCGGCGGCTCATTCCAAATGCTGTTTCAGCTCCCCTTTGTATTGCGCGCAGGCTTTTCGTTTAAGCTGCTTCCGTTCCGGCGCTGTGCCCGGAACGCCGGAGCGCGGAAAATCCTGCGGCTGATTGTACCGACTCTGATCGGAACGGCTGTGTATCAAATCAACGACCTCGTTTCCACAGTCCTTGCGACATACTCCGGAGTTGGGGTTGCGGCAAGTTTACAGTATTCAATCCGATTACAAGAGCTGATTCTCGGCATCTTCGCCGTTTCCGTCGGCACGGTTATTCTGCCCGACCTGTCCGCCCATGCGGTTAATAAGCAATGGGAGGTATTTCAAAAACTGCTATTGAATGCCGCAAAGATTATTGCCCTCGTAACCGTTCCTGCAACGATTTTCCTACTCTGTTCGGGTGAACATGTCATCATTTTGGTGTATAAGAGCCGCCGCTTTACCGACGAGTCCGTCCGGCTCACCTTGCAGGCCTTTCAGTGGCATATTGGCGGGCTGTTTTTTATTGCATTGAATAGGATTTTAACCTCGGCTTTTTATGCACAAAGCGATACCAAACGTCCCACGATTGCAGGCATTGCGTGTTTCGGAATCAATATTGTGCTTGCGGCAGCTCTGGCAGGCTTTATGCAGGGCGGCGGCATTGCATTGGCGCTGACGATTGCGAGCGCCGTCAACACCGGCCTTTTGCTGTATTTTCTTACCAAAAACGATTCAATCGATGTACATACATTGCTTGTGTCGGCCGCAGGCTTTACCGTTAAAATGTTGATCTTCTCGCTGCTTGCTGCCGCACCGCTCTATTTTTTCGGCACACAGCTCTACGATCCGTTAGCGGCGTACCCCCGTATTATCGCACAGGGACTTCCGCTCTTTATCAGCGCCGCGCTTTTCGCATTGATTATTTTAACGCTGCTTTTGATAACGGGAGATTCTTTATTAAAGACTGCCGTACAAAAAATACGGCGGCGGTAAACGCATTAGGCCTTATTTTTTCATATCCGCCACGGATGGCGGTGATACTAATCAGCAGCAAGTTTTTTGCTAGAAAAACTTGACACGAACATTGTACAAGGAAGTACAATGTTCGTGTTCCCCGCAGAAAAATTGAGGCTGTTCAACCAGAGTTGAACCTCTCCGCGGTTCAAATGGTCTCACAGCCTCAATTTTTCTGCGATTTTTATATACTCGGCCTAATGCGTTTACCGCCGCCGTATTTTTTGTACGGCAGTCTTTAATAAAGAA
>CAJPTT010000361.1 GCA_905373565.1 uncultured Treponema sp.
CTTTCGGCTATTGAGTTTGTTATTCCCAAACCCTTGCCGTTTTTGCGGATAGGGCTCGCAAATGTTCCGTTGCTGTTGGCGCTCGACGTGCTGTCGTTTCCGGCGTTTTTATTACTGACGGTGATAAAAATTCTGGGGCAGGCTTTTATCAGCGGAACGCTTTTTTCTTATCTTATCCTGTTTTCGGCAGCGGGAACAAGCGGAGCAGCGCTTATGATGTATGCGCTGCATAAGATTCCCCGTAAGGCGTTATCGCTTGCCGGAATTAGTATGGCAGGCGCCTTTGTATCGAACTGCATTCAACTTTTTATCGGACGCTTCTTTATTTTCGGAGAGGGCATCCGTTATATGGTGCCTCCGTTTCTCTTTATCGGTTCAGTAACGTCCTTGCTTCTTGGTATTTTTTGCGAAAGCTTTGAAGCGGAATCCGAATGGTATGCCCATATACGGGACACCGATTCTCCGTTGTATGTACAGCTTCCGGACAATACGAACGCTGCCGCTCATCCGCTACTTCGATTGATAACCGGTTTTACCTTGCTCGCAGCGCTCCTTTTTATCCCGGGCTTACCGGCAAAAACGGTTATTTTTTGCGCCGGATTTGCACTCTGCTTGGCAGAAAAACAAAAAATATATTGGATACCGCTCTGTATTTCAACGGTCGGTATCATCGTATGTCACCTTTTTATTCCGGTAGGAAAAGAGCTTTTTTCGATAGGGAGTTTCTCGCTTACGAGCGGGGCGCTTCTGAACGGTTTGGAAAAAGCAGTTATTCTGCAAGCGATGATCTTTATTTCGCGGTGGACACTACAGGTACGGATTCAGCTTCCGGGTTCGCTCGGTACAATGCTTGATGAATCCCTCTTTATATTCAAGCAATTGCTTGAATATAAAGATAGGATACGTCCCCGCCATCTTATCACAAGCCTCGATGAACTGCTGCTCGGTCTTCCCTTCATTGTAAAACAGCCGAAAGACGTATAAAGAAATATCCGTGCAGAAATTTAGTACCCCGATGCTTCGGCTTCTTTAAGCCCGTAACGAGGGATATTAAAGCCGAGTGCCTTGCAACCACTCCGGAAGTTTTTACAGCCCCAGTTCACTCAACTCGGCGGTAAAGATTCCCGCCCGGCCGACTTCATAGAATATCGATTCTTCCCAAGCAGCGGTAATCTCCGTATCCGAGATGGAAAATACGGTATACGTGAAGTTTTCCGGTAGAGACGGCAGTTGTACTTTGCGGATACCGTGCTCGCTCGTATTGAGCAGTAAAGTTCCGTCAGGTAATAGGATCGCTGCATTCAGCTTACCGTCACTTTGGGAATACTGAACTGCGTAAACGTTTACCGGCACCCTCTCTTCCAGCGTATCGCTTGTTTGATCCCGTGCAGGTTTAAAGAAAATAGCGCCATCCGCCGAATCTTCGGTAAATACTTTTAAGTACAAATCCCTATTATTTTCGATTGCGTTCGCCAATTCTTTGAGCATATCCTGCATCCGGTTATAAGGCGGAGGTTCGCAGGCGGCTCTAAATTCTTCTGCAGACAGTTGCTCTATATGCTTATAGGCATCATTCTGCATAAAGGTGGAAAAGTTACCGCACTTTATATAGAAGAAAGAGACATCCCTGCCGTTATCAGCTTTAAAACTTGCATACCATTGGTCGTCTATCCGCTCAAGCGATTTACACTGCGCTTCCTTAGGTAAATGCAGATTCGCTGCATCGGCTGCGGGTGTATAGACTTTACATTCAGGATCGGTACGCAATAGGAAGTGCGTATCTTCTGATATGTCGCGCGATAAAAAAATCGAATTTTGATAGATGCGGATAAAAAACTGCCCGTCAACCATATGCAGATCTCCGGCGGTAGCCTGCGAAAAAAGCTCATGTCCAACGGGGAGCTGTGCGTTTGATTGTAAATATCGGATAGGATACAGTCCGCATTTATTGATTAAAAAAACGGCATCCCCGTTATTTAAACCGAAATCGGCAACTTGGACCGCCTCCGTCCACGGTTTAAACACTGCAGCAGGTATTTCGGAAACGGTATCGGCGTTTTTTAATTCTACGGAACCGTTATCGCCAACGGAGAAATATTTCCAATGACTGGAAGGTGATGCTTCAACCGATACCGCCGATTCGTTTTTTTGCACTTGCGGCAAGGCAGTCTCGGCTTTTTGTTTTGTACAAGCGGAAAAAACAAGCGCTGCCGCAAGCGGCAGCGCCAACATCGACTTACGCAAGAGCGATCGCCTCAATTTCAACCAGTCCGTCTTTCGGCAGACGGGCAACTTCCACAGCAGAGCGCCCCGGATAATTTCCGGTACCGAATACCTCGCTGTACACTTTGTTCATTTCCGCAAAGTTGTTCATATCGCTTAAAAATACGGTTGTTTTAAGCACCTTGTCCAAACCGCTGCCCTCTGCTTCGAGCACCGCTTTCAGGTTCATCAGCGATTGGCGGGTTTGTTCGGCAATGCCGCCCGGAACAAAAGCGCCCGTAGCGGGATCGATCGGCAGCTGGCCGGAGGTAAAGATAAAGCCGTTTGCGGCTGTTCCTTGCGAATACGGTCCGATTGCGGCCGGTGCCTTGTCTGTTGCAATAATCTTTTTCATAACTACTCCTTAAATTAAATTGGTAATTTGTAATGGGTAAGTGATAATTATTAACATTCTTAATTATGAATGTATAATTAAGAATGTTAA
>CAJPTT010000362.1 GCA_905373565.1 uncultured Treponema sp.
GGTTCAAATGGTCTCACAGTCTCAATTTTTTCGCGATTTTTCTCTACTCCGCCTGATGCGTTTACCCTTTTGTCGGAAAAATGTGCGAAATTTTATTTAAAATTTCGCACAGAAGGAAGGCAACCGCTAAAAATATTTATAATGCGATTGCCCTGATGGGGAACCCAGGGCAACCGCATCAGGGTGCCTTATCCTATCCGCTACAAACGGCAGTTCTGATACATTGAGCATTTTCAGAAGCTGCACGCGGTATACAACTTTTCCGTAAGCCTTTTGAAATAGACGGCGTAGATACGAGGCGCGAGCACAAATTAACCGCAGGCGTATCTTTGATACGTTGAGGATTAATTTTTGCGCAGCAACGAAGTAGATGCGTCGTATATTTCAAAAGGAATCGCTTTGTGCTATACTACTGGTATGGCGCCTAAAATATGCCTTGTATTGACGGAAGACACAATCGATAAAAATATTCAACTCATCGAACGGTACCGTTCATGGATCGATATTGTCGAATTGCGGGCAGATTTTCTTGATCCGCAAGAGTTGCTGCATATCCGCAGGTTTCCTAAGCTTGTGCATATACCGGCCATTTTAACCATACGCAGATTTTTAGACGGCGGGACATTCAAAGGCGGAGAAGGTTCCCGTATTACGCTGTTTGCGCGCGGGCTTGCCTTTGCAGATACCGATCCGCTTAATAATTTTGCATATCTCGACCTCGAATCCGATGTGCAGGCTCCGAGTTTGGAAGAAGCGGCGCAGGCTTTTAATATCGGCATCATTCGCAGTCTCCACAGTATGAAGGCACCGATTAGTGATATCACCGCTAAAATACGCGAAATCCGGCGGACGGACGAAGAAATTGTAAAGATTGCATATAAGGCCGATAACCTTGCGAATGTAACGGCGCTTTTCAACCAAGCACCGCAGTTTAACGGACAAAATATACTGATTGCGATGGGCAAGTACGGTATCCCTTCTCGTATTTTAGCGGCAAAGCTCGGTTCTCCGCTTATGTACACAATGCCGCGGGAATATATTATACAACACCATTTGGAACAAGAATTCATCGATCCTATTACACTCAACGAGCTGTATCACTTTCGCACAATCAATGATAAAACGAGCATATACGGGGTTGTCGGTACGGATACGACAAGGAGTCTCAGTCCTGCTATTCACAACAGCGGTTTTGCACGAAAAAATATCAACGCCGTTTATATCCCGATTTCTGCTGCGGACAGTCAGGAAGCCATTGCATTTGTCGCCTGTACCGGAATAGCAGGTCTTTCGGTTACTCATCCGTTTAAATTCGATATTATTCCTTTTTTGGATTCGATCGGCCCCGCTTCGACAGCCTGCGGCGCAGTAAATACGGTACTGTTTGACGACAGTAAACGGCGTGGCTTCAATACCGATATCGACGGTTTTTCCCGGGCTTTGCAGGAGTTTCTGAACGTTCGAAGCCTGAGGTTTAAACATATCGCGATTATCGGTACCGGCGGAGCGGCGCACGCAATTGCCAATGCCGTGCATCTGCTGCATGGGAAAGCCTGTGTTTTCGGCCGTTCTGCGGAAAAGGCAAAACAGCTGGCAGAACGGTATAACTTTCGATGGGCGGTATTGGACTTGGCCTCCGTCCGTATACTCAAAAAATATTCCGACATTATTATACAGGCAACCTCCGTCGGTATGCATGAAGGTGAGGATCCTCTGGAATTTTACAGTTTTTCGGGCGCCGAAAAGGTATTCGACGTTATCTATACTCCCGAAAAAACAGCGCTCTTAAAACGTGCCGAAGCTGCCGGCTGCGATATTTGCAACGGATACGATATGCTTCGGTACCAAGCATATAAACAATTTGAACTATTTACAGGAGATTCCTATGAGTAATACGATAAGCGTTGAAGGTCAAAAAGTATTGGTTGCACACGCCGCTATCGACAAGCTGATTTCCGAGGGGATCATCCATTCGGGGATGAAAATCGGTCTTGGAACCGGCTCTACCGCAATGCCTGCCGTAAAACACTTGGCTGAGTATTCAGACATCGATAGCGTGCGAGGAATTCAACATCCCCATTTTTTCCCTTAGTTCGGGACGAATTAACGGATTGTTAGATCTTACGATCGATGGAGCGGATGAGATTGATTCCAAAAAAAATCTGATTAAAGGCGGCGGGGCGGCTTTGCTGCGTGAAAAGATTATTGCGTATAACAGCGAACTTTTTGTTGTTATCGGGGATGAAACAAAGAGCGTCAAATTTTTAGGGGTAAATGCCCCGCTCCCGATTGAGATTGTACCGGAAGCACGGCTCAGTATTATGAAAAAACTTGAATCTTACGGAGTCTCAATGATTATCCGTGACGGTATCCGGAAAAAGGGGCCGGTTATCACCGATAACGGAAACTTTATTATGGATATCAAATGGCCGGCTCATGCAAAAATCAATCCCGCCAAATTGGAAAGTGAATTGAATGCCATACCCGGCATTATCGAAAACGGTTTTTTTACTCAGAAACCTCCGCGCGTCTTTTTAAGCCGCTCAAACGGAACCGTCGAAGAATTCTAACGAGTGAGAGGATAAAAATCAGAGCAACCGCCCCGAAAGTTAAGCGGTTGCTTTCCTTTTGCACAAAATTTTGAAAAAATTTTGTGCAGGTTATATTATGAAGAAGGGGAAGCGCATCAGACCGATAGATAAAAAT
>CAJPTT010000363.1 GCA_905373565.1 uncultured Treponema sp.
AAGAATTCATACGAGATAATTCATATCATAATTAAGAATTCATAATTCATAATTAAGAATTTATACTAGGTAAAAATTCATAATTCTTCACTCTTAATTATGAATTATATTAAAATCCGTAGCGCGCGAAGGTTGCGGCGCCTGCATAGCGAGCTTGGCAGCCGAGTTCTTCTTCGATGCGGATCAGCTGGTTGTACTTTGCAATACGGTCGCTGCGGCTCATCGAACCGGTCTTGATCTGCCCTGCTTCCAGTGCAACGGCAAGGTCGGCGATAAACGCATCCTCGGTTTCACCTGAGCGGTGAGAGATAACGGCGGTGTAACCCGCGTTCTGCGCCATGCGTACCGCATCGATGGTTTCGGTAACCGTGCCGATTTGATTGAGCTTAATCAAAATGGAGTTACAGGCTTTCTCTTTAATACCGCGCTGCAAGCGTTCGGTGTTGGTAACAAAGAAGTCGTCGCCGACAATCTGAATTTTGTTGCCGAGTTCTTTGGTCAGGCGGGCATAGCCCTCCCAATCATTTTGATCAAGCGGATCTTCAATAGAAACGATCGGATAGGTGTTAATCCACTTTTTATAGATTTCGATCATCTCATCCGCAGTAAACAGCTTGTCGGGATTAGATTTCCAGAATTTGTAGCCCTTGCGTCCGCCCTCGTCGAACAATTCGGAAGAAGCGCAGTCAAGCGCGATGGCAATATCGGTGCGCGGCTTATAACCTGCCTTATCGATAGCCTTCATAATATACTCCAGCGCCGCTTCGTTATCGATATCCGGAGCAAAACCGCCTTCATCGCCGACAGAGGTTGCCTTACCGTCCGCCTTTAAAAGACCTTTCAACGCATGGAACACTTCCGCCGTCATGCGCACCGCTTCGTGAATGGACTCGGCGCCGATCGGCATCACCATATATTCCTGAAAGTCGATTTTGTTGTCTGAATGCTTGCCGCCGTTGATGATGTTCGCCATCGGCACGGGCATTTGCAGCGTATGTGCACCACCCAAGTAGCGGTACAGCGGTAAACCGACATAATCGGCGGCAGCGCGAGCCACAGCCATCGAAACGCCGAGCATCGCATTGGCGCCAAGTTTTGACTTATTCGGTGTTCCGTCCAGATTGAGCATTGTCCGGTCGATTTCAGCCTGTTCCAAGGCATCCATTCCCTCAAGCTCTTCTGCGATAACGGTATTCACATTATCGACAGCTTTTAGCACCCCCTTACCGCTATAGCGTTTCGCATCACCGTCGCGCATCTCCAACGCTTCAAACTCGCCGGTAGACGCTCCCGACGGAACGCAGGCGCGGCCGAAACTGCCGTCGCTCAATGCAACATCAACTTCAACCGTAGGATTTCCGCGGGAATCGAGAATCTCGCGTCCTTCAATATACACAATATCGCTCATATACAACCTCCCATATTTTAGAGATAATTGACCTGTATTTTACACTTATTTTATGATATAATCAAATGGTATGACATTTATTTTATCACCTGAAATAATCGATGATATTATGTTTTCGATGGAAAATCAAAACGAAATTCTTTCGTTCGATGCGCTCGAAGGTATCTGTGTCGACATGGATGCCATTGATGATGATTATGAGACCGTTATCGACGACCAACGCTATTACGATCTCCCCGACTGGAGTTCCGCTCAAGGGTTTCGTGTAATGGAGCAGTTTACCGCACGGGTACATAATCCTTTGCTGAGGGATGCGCTGCTGAATGCCCTCGGTCAGCGGAAAGGCGTGTTCCGCCGGTATAAAGAAGTGCTCAGAGCTGCTCCTGCTGTTGAACGTGAATGGTACCGCTTCAAGGATCAGCAGATGAAGGCTGCCGTGTACGAATGGTATAATGATCTGCGAAAACTCTGGGGACTGGAAAAAATCAGTTTTGAAGAAGAAACGGAAACTCAGCTTTTGCAGGAAGATTTTACGTTTCGGATTCAAAAACACGATGCATTGAATACTGAATTGGTACGGAATTTTATCTATAGAATAGAAGAATCCTCTGATGACGGCAATAAGATTATCTCATTTAAAGAAAAGGCAGCGATTGAAGCAGGACGACTCATCGGACAGGCATCATTTTTTGACGCAGATGCGTGCGCTGCAGCCGGACAGAAGCATGGTGCCACTCAGCATAATGCTGCGTACATCACTGCATCCAACGAAAACGGCTTGTGCGGGGTATGCTCTGTTATCGCGTTTCCATTTAATGAAAGTTTTTGTATTCCATTTTTGCGGGTATTGCCTGAGTATCGGGGACTCGGACTCGGTAAGGAGCTTTTACAGCGCACCTGTATTTACGCCAAACCTTTAGCTGATGCATTGATATTTGCCGACTTTTGTACACCGCCCCATTTTAGTGCACTGCTTGAACGGGAAGGGTTTGAACGGATCGGATTGCTGTATGTAAAAGATTTATCTGAAAGTAATTATGAATGAAAGATGAAGTAGTGCATTACGAGATAAGAAGAGAAAAAATATGCGCCCGACACGGCTCGAACGTGCGACCTACGGATTCGAAGTCCGTTGCTCTATCCAACTGAGCTACGGGCGCATTTTTCGTCCTGCTAAAGAATCAGACTTCTTAATCAACGTCTGATAATTGAACATGGACGCAAAAGGGGTGGGTGATGGGGTTCGAACCCACGACAACCAGATCCACAATCTGGCGCTCTGCTGTGGAAGTTGCC
>CAJPTT010000364.1 GCA_905373565.1 uncultured Treponema sp.
GATTTGCTATGCAGATGCTTCTGATGTGCAGTTTAACTATTCAGATATAAGTTATCAAGGTTGTATGGCTTTGATTTCATTTTAGTAGAAAGGTGGTAGTTATGATACTTCAAATGAGTAGTTTTGGGGAAGTGCTGATTTCTCGCCCGGCGGGCAGAGAGGCTTTTTTAGGAGCTTCTGCTTATATTTTCAATACTTTTGAACGGGAGAATGAATTAATTTTAGATTTTGACAATGTGAAGGTTTTAGCACCTTCGTGGGCAGATGAATTTATTTTTGCTGTAAGAGAAAATATAACTTCAAATATTTCATATATTCATACGGATAATCCTTCCGTTACAGCTTCATTGCAGGCAATTACTGACTAATAGAATAAGTGTTGGGGGAATTCCGCTTGGTACTTATGATGCGGAACTAGCATGCGATCTAGAATTTCTCAAAAAGCGGATAGAGTGGTTGGATGCTGAAATTAAAAAATTATAGAACCTCGTTATAAGGAGATACTAAAAACATGCAAAAGCTCCCAATAGGAATACACTCATTTTCCAAGATTATAGAAGATGATTATCTGTATGTTGATAAAACAAAAGAAGCGTATGAAATCCTTTGTTCATATCAATATGTCTTTTTATCCCGTCCGCGCCGATTCGGCAAAAGCCTTTTTTTAACAACTCTGCAAGCAATTTTTGAAGGGAAGAAGGAGCTTTTTAAGGGCTTATATATTTACGATAAATATGATTTTGAGCCGTACCCTGTGATTAGGATTCATTGGGGCGGTAATTTTATGCCGGAAGTTAATTTTCAAAGTGAAATACAATCAGCCCTGCGGTGGAATGCCGAATGCCTTGGTGTAACACTTGCTAAAGACCTATCGCTTTCTTCTCAGTTTGATTCGCTTATCAAAAGAACCTATAAAAAGTACAACAAGCGCGTCGTTATTTTAATAGATGAATATGATAAGCCGATACTGGACAATATTACGGATCCGGCAATGCGCAATTATGCAAGAAATATGCTAAAGGGGCTGTATGAGCATATCAAATACAACGATGAATATGTACGGTTTGCGTTTCTTACGGGGGTGAGTAAATTTTCAAAGGTGAGCATTTTTTCCGGGCTGAATAATCTTGTCGATATATCGCTGTATCCTCAATACGGAAATATTTGCGGATACACGCAAGCGGATATTGAAACGAGCTTTCAGCCGTATCTGGAAGGCGTTGACATGGAAAAAGTGAAGCGCTGGTATGACGGCTATAATTTCTTAAAGGATAATGTATACAATCCATTTGATATTCTTAACTTCTGCGCAAATGGACACTTATATAAAAATTATTGGTTTGAATCCGGTACTTCGAGTTTTCTTATCAATCTTATAAAAGAGAAACGTTTTTTTCCGCCGGATTTACAGAATATAAAGGTTGGAGAGGAAATTCTGCAATCTTTTGATATAGATAATATTGAGTTGCCGGTATTGCTGTATCAAGCAGGGTATCTTACAATAAAAGAAGCCGTAACGGTAAGAGACGGGCTGTATTATCAGCTACGGATTCCCAATTTTGAAGTCCAAAAATCTTTAAACGAAGCAATACTGAATACGGTAACTCCATCGATCATTGAAAAAACAAAAATGCAGGATAATCTTTATTTTGCATTGGAACACGCAGACTTGGAGACCTTTAAAAATCATCTGACACGTGTTTTTGCAAATATTCCCTATCATAATTATTCAAATAACTATATTGCGCAGTATGAAGGCTTTTGTGCAAGTGTGATATATACCTATCTTTATAGCTTGAATATGCCATTTGTTGCAGAAGACTGTACCAATCAGGGGCGTATCGATGTAAGTATTGCTGTGGAAAATAATGTGTATATTATTGAGTTTAAGATGGGAATAGGGGACGGTATAGCGCAAATAATGGAAAAAAAATATTATGAAAAATATCAAAATGAAGGTAAAACGATTTATTTGGTAGGTATTAATTTCGATAAAGAAAAAAGAAATATAAGCGGCTTTAACTATATTGAAATTTCAGATTTGAAGGATGTGCTATAATAGTCTTATACGGCAGAAATATTATTAAAAAATTACACAGGAGAATTATTGATGCCTTTTACCATTGTACAATGTCCTATTGCCGGACTTTACGAAATTCAGCCGAAAGTTTTTTCTGATAACCGCGGCTATTTTTTTGAAAGTTGGTCACAACGCGATTTTGCTGCTGCCGGAATTGCTTATAATTTTGTACAGGATAACCAGTCAAAATCTTCTAAAGGAGTGCTGCGGGGATTACATTTTCAAAAGAACTATCCGCAGGGAAAATTAGTACGAGTGTTAAGCGGAGAAGTATTCGATGTCGCTGTTGACATTCGAAAGGACTCTGCTACTTATGGGAAGTGGTATGGAGTTATCCTCTCTGCCGAACGGCAAAATCAGTTTTTTATTT
This sequence comes from uncultured Treponema sp., assembly GCA_905373565.1. GTDB lineage: Bacteria > Spirochaetota > Spirochaetia > Treponematales > Treponemataceae > Treponema. The sequence continues at coordinate 2,451 of CAJPTT010000364.1, forward strand.
CTCCCGGATTTGCGCATGGATTTCTTGTGTTAAGTGACGAAGCTGTCTTTGCATATAAATGTACGGACTTTTATCACCCTGAGGATGAAGGCGGCATTATGTGGAACGATCCTGCAATCGGTATTGACTGGCCGAAGTTAGATGTTCCGTATATATTCTCCGAAAAGGATACAAAGTATCCTGCTTTTGCTGTGTAGCTTTCTAAGGATATCTGTTATGAAAATTTCTTCAATAAGGGTACAAAA
>CAJPTT010000365.1 GCA_905373565.1 uncultured Treponema sp.
GAGTATTACTTTTGCGGATATGGACTGCGAAGCGCCCTCCGGTTTCAGCCGTATTCCATCGGCTTGTCGCCGCATTGCTATCCCTGCTATCCCTTCCCGAGGGGTGTTACTCGTTCGTCCGCGCAATCCTAATCCGTTCATTCCACTCGCAGTGCAGAACAACGAACAAGCATGGGAAAGTTTTTTTTCGCAGGTAACGGAACTCCAAGCACGCGGGTTGGCTAAGCGGATGCATCATACCGGCTGTACAAAAACCGTAGTAGGGATTTCGGGCGGCTTGGATTCCACGCTGGCACTCTTCATTGCGGTGCTTGCTTCACGAATGCTCCGTCAGAAAACCGATTCGGTTACGGCAATTACGATGCCCGGTTTCGGAACAACTGATAGAACCAAGTCCAATGCACTCAAACTTGCGGAATTGCTCGGTTGTACCGTTCTTACCATCCCCATAGAAAAAGCGATGTTGCAGCATTTTGCGGATATCGAGCATCCCGTAGACTTATGTAATACCGTCTATGAAAACGCACAAGCCCGTGAACGTACCCAAATTCTGATGGATAAAGCAAATCAACTCGGTGCGTTGCTTGTCGGCACGGGAGATCTTTCCGAATCGGCGCTCGGATGGGAAACATATAACGGCGATCACATGTCGATGTATAATGTTAATTCCGGTATTCCTAAGACGATGTTGCGCCATTGCATTCGATACGTCGCAGCATATCCGGCCGTCTTTTTACCGGATACTAAGGCGCATTCCGAGTTCCGTGCTATTTTGCAGGATATTCTCGATACGCCGATCAGCCCCGAGCTGCTGCCTGCACAAAAACAGGTCATTACACAAAAAACCGAAGAAATTCTCGGCCCCTATGAGCTGCATGATTTCTTTTTATATTATCTTTTACACACGGATTTTAGCCCTGCAAAAATCCTCCTGCTTGCAGAGCATTGTTTTTCCACGGATCAACGGTACAACCGTCAACAAATACTCGGCTGTATGCGTATTTTTTACCGGCGGCTTTTTTCGCAGCAGTTTAAACGTTCTTGTGCTCCCGACGGTGTGCAGGTAGGATTCGGCAGCTTTTCTCCGCGAGGGTCATGGCACATGCCGAGTGATATGAATGCTGCCGTCTGGCTTGCCGAACTTGAAAAGTTGTCGGAACTATGATACATTTCTTCAATGTTTCATACAATTGCCGCGTGGATAGGACATTATATTTCCTATTTTCCGCTGGTTATTTTTATAAGTCTATTTCTCGGAGGCTTTAACCTTCCGATTTCGGAAGATATAATTGTTATTACCGCTGCTTTGCTCTGTAAACAAGAAAAAGCGTCTATCCCTGCTTTTTACGCCGCTCTTTATTTTGGGGCGATATTCAGTGATTATCTTGTGTATTTTTGGGGATGGCTTTTGGGGCGTGGTAGGATTTCGGGGAGATTCTTTTCTAAACTTATAAGCAAAAATAATATCAATCGTATTTCCCATGCACTTAACCGGCACGGCTTTTTTACCTTTCTGTTTGGACGCTTCATTCCCTTCGGTGTACGCAATATTATTGCAATGACATCAGGTTTTGTCGATTTTCCTTTTTATAAATTTGCTCTTTTTGACGCTATTGCAGCGGCATGTAATATTTCAGCGCTATTCTGGCTCGTGTATTTTCTCGGACTCAGAGGAAGTCATTTTATGAAGATTGTCGGGGTTGTGCTTTTATTGTTTTTTATCGGGTTTAGTATTTATATTTTGCGGTCGGATAAATTTTTTGTATCTTCGCAAAAGGAACGCAGTATTGACTAAGGCTTATCGATTTTTTCGCGATGGATATCGATTGGTAAACAGGGAGACTGTATGAATAAATTTGCAATTATCGGCTTGGGTGCGTTCGGTATTCGCATGTTAGAAGAACTGCTCCTTTTTACCGACGAAGTTATCATTATTGATAAAGATCCCAATCTTATTAAAAAATACGAAAACAAAACGGTTAAAGGATATACCGTGAATATTACCGATGAAGAAAGTCTCCGCAAAAGCATCCCTCAAAGAATCGGTACGGCTATTGTCGATCTGGGCGGGAGAATTGAACTTTCGCTGATGGTAACAAAATATTTAAAGCAGCTTGGTATTAAAGAGATTGTCGTAAAAGCCGAAACCGACCAACATGAGCATCTACTGTTGATGGTCGGGGCAACGAAGGTGATTTTTCCCGACCGTGAAGCGGCAAAGCGGGTGATGCCGATGTTGGCATCAACTTTGTTATTGAATTTTATGCCGATTTCAGCGGATCTTGCATTGGCAGAGGTAAGCATCAATGAAAAATATGTCGGTATGACTCTTCTTGAGGCGAATCTGCGGAAAGAACTTGGTCTCAATGTCGTTGCGGTACGGAAGCACGATTCTGAAAGTTTTGAATTTATTGAACCGGATTATCGTTTTGCCGCTGATGATATTCTCCTCTTAGCAGGCTCGGAAGATCACATCTTTATCTTTTCTCATCATAAAGAAGATTTACATAAAAAAGAACACGTAAGCCTTTTCCGTATGCTCTTTCCGCGCTTTCATCTATAAACAACAGAATAAGCCGAGAGGCTTTTAGTTTTTAGAAGTTTCCCGTTCAATCTAAATTTCAATCTCATTGATTTCCGTTCCGCATACGGCCAGAAGAAGTGTGCGATGATACCGCTTGCAAATAA
>CAJPTT010000366.1 GCA_905373565.1 uncultured Treponema sp.
GTTCGTATTTGTGCTATCTATGCTGGTATATCTTTGGCGATAATGATATCGCATTAAAATTGGGGAGGACTTTTTTAATGAAAAAAATTTCTTTAATAAAACCTTTTTTGCTACTCAGCTGCATGACTATTTCATTAAGTCTTGCTGCTTGTAATACTCCTGCAAACAATACCCCTACACAACCGGAACAGGAAACGAAGTATACGGTCTGGATTAACCGCTCGACATATAAAGACTTTAAGAATGCATTTAAGAGGCCCCTTGATGACGGTAAGTATTTATATGTGGAATATCCGGCAGAAAATTGGCAGAAGGTGTTGAATGAAATAACTGATAAGCGTAGTGGCTGGCAGCAGCGTTCATGGACTGAGCAGCAAATAAAAGACTGGTTTTTAGATCATGGTTTTGATCAGCAAACTACAACAGAAAGAGCTACATGGTTAATAAAAGAGGTAGAGCACGGACTTATAATAAGCAGAACAGACACTACTATGTATTACCTCATCAAATAATAATATAGAAACTATCTGTTGTTCTGCCGGCCTGTATTGTACATACTATACTGCGCGAAATTTTAGACAAAATTTCGTGCCCTCTTCTCTGACATTTTCTTAGGCTTTTCAGTATATTTGCCGATACCTCTCATAAGGTTCTTTGTTTTTTATAAGCCTTGCCGTTGAGGAGTGTAAAATAAAAGCCGTATAAATAGTTCAGGCTTTTATTTACCCAAGTTTGCTCGAGCGCAAACTTGTATATCATAATATGCACGTTCTCACTTCGTTGCGAACGTGCGTAAAAAGTCAATCGAAGTTGATACTTTCTTCTTGACTTTTGACTTTTTATGGGAGGATTTTGAATGAAAAAATCATTGGCGCCGTTTATCTTATTCGGCTTAGTAATAATCGCTGTGGGTTGTAAAACCGCTCCGGAAGACAAAACTCCCGAATCTGCGCCTGTAGAAACTGCCAAAGAATCGGTCTCTGATGCACAGACAGTCACGGTACAACCCGAGGATAAATCAGAAACGATGAAAGCGTCGGCTACTGCGACTATGTCTTCCAATTCGGAAAAGACCGAACCTATGAAAGCCGAGCCTCAAAAAGCTGAAGCAAAAACGCCTACGCAAGCGCCTGCTCAGAAGGTAACGCCTCAAAAGGCGACTGCTCAATCGGGAGGCGCTTCTAAAAATAAAACCGTTTCTCAAGCAAAAAATGCACCTCAAGCGAAAAACGCTCAGACAAAGCCCGCTAAACAGGATCCGGCGCAGCAGAAAACAGCGAAGTCAAACGCATCCGGTGCATCGGCTGCAAAAACCGACACATCTAAGCAATCGGCAAAGGCTGCTCCCCAAAAGACACCGACAAAAGAACCTGATCAGAAGGGAACGTCCCAAAAAGCATCGGCTGCAAAAACCGACACACCTAAACAATCGGCAAAGGCTGCTCCCCAAAAGACGCCGACAAAAGAACCGACTTCTCATACTGCTGCGGCTCAAATTACGGATATTATATGGATGATCGAACAGGCCGATGCTTCTTTTGTTTCCAAACAGCATAAAGGCGATGGAAAAATGTTCGTTACCATGTTCGCAAAATATAAAGGAGACCTTACCGCTCAAGATTTTCAAGAAGCGTTTTTTGCGTCCCCTGCCGATCTGTGGAGCCTTGACGAGAAAAATGCGAAGGGGCTGCTGGAAATCAACAAAAAAGATAACTTATTGACGTTGAAGCATCTTGCCGCAGGCGAAGGTGTAGGAGCGGCCGCACTTGGAAAATGGTTTGCATCGGTTACACTTGCAGGACAAAAGCCGTTTGAAAAAGAATTGAATGTAACCGGTATCGGCGGACAAGCAGTAACCGCAGGCGCGGCGGATAAAACATCAAAAGAGAAATCAAAGAAGGTTTCGTTTATTGTTCCCGTCGCAACAGCTGCAAACGAGCAGCAGGCGCTTGCCTTTCCCGTTATTCACTCCGTTTCCCGCGACGCCGATACTATCGAAATTATCTTTTCGATCAAAGATTCGCGTGTTAAAAATGCGTACTTCTATTTTGATGTGCCCGGAGAAGAATATTACCGCGATTCCGGTTCGATGATTGATGCAACGGGAAAACCGGTAAACGGATGCCGTTCATTCTCCACCGACGGGAAGAAATGCCAGTATATACTCCGCAAAGATGCAAGCAATCAAGATTGGTTCGGTAAAGCGACTCAGTGTTTCCTCGTCGTTTCCGATATAAACCGTGTTGCTTCGCCATGGGAAGAACGGCATCGCACTATTAGCGCCGCATCACGCATCGCAAAATAGCGACTATTGGTAGGGTAAACACATCAGACACTTTTTGAATACCCCGCAGAATAATAGATAGGCTGTTCAACCTTTCCTTTTGAAAACAGGCGGGCATCTGCTTCGTTATTCCACAAAAATTACTCCTCGACGTGCAAAAAGCACACCTGCGGGTAATTTTTGTTCATGCCTCGTATCTGCCGCGCCTCTTTTCAAAAGGCTAACGTAAAAATTATTTTTAACCATTAGCCACTATTATTCTGCGATTTTTATCGATTCTATCTGATGTGTTTACCCTACGGTTTTGAAAAAACTTTCCGTAAGCCTTTTGCCTGTCTCCAACGATTTTGGAAATAGCCTGTCCGGAAGTGTACATCCGTGTA
>CAJPTT010000367.1 GCA_905373565.1 uncultured Treponema sp.
CACTTCCACCAATACCGCTACCCCGCCCGGCGCATAGCCTTCGTACAACAGCTCTTCGTAACTTGCACCGCCCAACTCGCCGGTACCTTTCTTAATAGCCCGTTCAATATTATCTTTCGGCATATTGGCCGCGCGTGCTTTTAATATCGCAGTTCTTAACCGAGGATTACCGTTCGGATCTCCGCCGCCCATACGTGCAGCTATAGAAATTTCTTTAATAAACTTTGTAAACATTTGACCGCGCTTTGCGTCAGCAGCCCCTTTTGCGTGTTTAATCGTCGCCCATTTACTGTGTCCGGACATTATATACTCCTTCCGTCTTAATAGGTAAAAAAACAAAATATGCGCAAAATTTATATCATATAAGCAAGAACCTGTCAATTATGCACCTTTTGAAAAAAGCCTGTTGAACAGTGTACGTCCGTGTACACTGTTCAACGTCGAGTTTGCGGGGCAAACTCGCTGCTGCATGGAACCACGGACATCCCTGTCCGTTCTGATACGTTGAGGATTTTCAGCAGCCGCATCTCCTGTAAACCCCTTCCGTAAGCCTTTTGAAAATAGTGATACCGGATACAAGGCGCGAACAAAAATAAAGCGGAGGCACGGTAAAAAATGTACATCCCTGTACATTTTTTACCAACGTGTTTGCAGCGCAAACACGTTGCTGTATAGAACCACGGACGTCCGTGTCCGTTTTGAAAAGTCTTTTACCGTAAGCCTTTTGAAAATATACGGTATAGATACGAGGCGCGAGCACAAATTAACCGCAGGCACGCCCAAGAATGTACGTCCTGTACATTCTTGGGCTCCGAGTTTAGTCGTATGACTAAACTCGCTGCTGCATGGAACCACGGACATCCCTGTCCGTTCTGATACGTTGAGGATTAATTTGTGTGCAGCAACGGCGGTATATGACTCTCCGTAAGCCTTTTGAAAATAATGATACCGGATACAAGGCGCGAACAAAAATAAAGCGGAGGCGTACTTGTTGTACGTCGAGCATTTATTTTTGTGTAGCAACGCCGTAGACGGCATCACTATTTTCAAAAGGATAGCTTGCAGGGAGAGGGGTAAGAATGCTACACTCATCATATGAAAACTATTGATAAAGATTTACAGTCTATTACGGAACACTTCCCTTCCGACTTTACTGAAAATGAAAAAGCGGCGGCAAAAACACTTTTTCTAAAAAAGCTTTCGCTTTTAACGCACGAGTTTTACGGCGGGAAACTGCAAACCGTTCCCAAATGCGGGATTTACGGATTTAATTGGTTTAACGTCTGGTACACGCCGGGCGTATCGGCCGTTTCTACCGGTATCCGCGACAATCACGACAGCTCCTTTATGCTTTCAAATCGAGGAAACCTTGTAGCGGTTGTCAGCGATTCCACCCGTGTACTGGGCGACGGGGATTGCTCTCCTTCCGGCGGCCTCGGCGTTATGGAAGGCAAGTGTATGTTGATGAAGTATTTAGGCGGCGTGGACGCATATCCTATCTGTATCGATTCCTACGTCAAACCGAATGAAGAAAAGAAATACAACTTCCCCGCCGGTAAGCATTGCCCCGATAAGATTATCGACTTTGTGCGGATGCTTGAACCGAGCGTCGGCGCGGTCAATCTGGAAGATATTCAGCAGCCGGACTGCTTTAAAGTTCTGGATACGCTGCGGGAAGAATGCGATATCCCCGTTTGGCATGACGACGCTCAAGGAACGGCCTGTATTACGCTTGCCGGTTTGCTCAATGCGCTGAAACTTGCCGGTAAAAAAATCGGAGACTGCCGCATCGTATTACTCGGTGCAGGCGCTTCCAACACGACGATTGCACGCCTCATCTTGCAGGACGGCGGAGATCCCGCAAAGATGATTATCTGCGACTCCAAAGGTGCGCTTCATGCAGGCCGCGAAGACATCAAAGCCGATATCCGCTATTACCGCAAGTGGGAGCTATGCCAAGCGACAAACCCCAAGCGGATAAGTGACTTTAACGAAGCGCTGAAAGGCGCCGACGTACTGATCGCCCTATCCAAACCGGGCCCCAACACGGTAACCAAAGAGCAGATTGCCTCTATGGGCGATAAACCCATTGTGTTTACCTGCGCAAATCCCGTCCCCGAAATTTGGCCGCACGATGCCAAAGCCGCCGGAGCTTTTATCACCGGTACCGGACGCGGAGACTTCCCGAACCAGATCAATAACTCCGTCTGCTTCCCCGGTATTTTGAAAGGAGCGCTGCTTGTCCGCGCTCGGAAGATTTCCGACGGTATGGCTATTCGCTGCGCGCACTCTATTGCCGACTATTCGGAGAAAAAAGGAATTAATCCTGAAAATATCGTTGTAAAGATGGATGATGAGGATGTCTTTGCCGTCGAAGCGGCCGATGTCGCAATGCAGGCGATAAAAGAAGGTCTTGCTCGTATCACCATTACCTGGGATGAAGCGTTTGAACAGGCTAAGGCTGAGATTGCCGAAAGCAGAGCGCTGACACAGCAGCTGATGGATAGCGGATTTATCAAAGAACCGCCGCAAGATTTCTTTAATCAAGCGATGGATTACGCGATCGAACAAATCAAAAATCAGCGTACCAAATAAGAGTTTTGAGGTTTTGGGGCATCCGCGTACTGTTTGCCGGTGTTTCCATATTCGGAATCACCGGC
>CAJPTT010000368.1 GCA_905373565.1 uncultured Treponema sp.
TCTTATTTCCGCTGCGGGTATTGGCAGGAACGAGGTACGGAGCAAGCGACATCGATTCTACACCGCCTGCAACAACAATGTCATTAAAGCCCGCTTGAATGGACATCACCGCTTCCATAACCGTCCGTAAGCCGGATCCGCATACCATATTGGTGGAATGAGCGCAGACGGTTTCGGGAATTCCTGCCTCCAATGCGATGGTACGGGCGATATTTTGCCCGAGTCCAGCGCCGAGCACGTTGCCGCAGATAAGCTCCGAAACCTGATCGGGTTTTACCTTTGCATCTTCCAGTACCGCTTTTACCACTGTAGAACCCATGTCCTTAGGCGGCACGGCGGACAGACCGCCGAGGAATTTGCCGATAGCAGTGCGTTTTGCACTGACAATGTACGATTTTGATACTGTCATGTTTGACCTCCTGGAAATCAGGGGGAATATATTGATGATAAAAGAAATTTCCGGAAGCTTCAGTCTTTAGAGAAGATTTAGAAATTTCCTATTCATTTGGGTAAATTCCCCCGTACTCGCCTATCATATCACACTTAAAAAAATCTGGCTATATTAGGTGATCGGTGTAAATACATCAGTCTATTTTTTCATATCCGCCACGGATGGCGGTGATACTAATCAGCAGCAAGATGATATGCTAAAAAACTTTTTATCTACTCTGCCTGATGCATTTACCCCTCTGCTAGAAAAAGCGGTGTTCTTTGTTGAAAACCGGAGGCTGCATTTTCTTGCCTTGCTGTTTTCCCTTTGGTATAATCCGGAGTAACCTTCAAAATACGTTGCAAGGAATCCGCCAATGGAAACTCTCAATCTGTGTCCGCATCATCTTTTATGCACTCGTGCATTTAAAGGCAAAGGCTATTCTTCCGCATTTGTCGAAAATATGCAGCATGTTATCAATCGGTTAAAAACCTGTTGCGATATTACCTTAGTGACAGGCATTGATGCTATTTGCGCCCCATGTCCCGAAAGAATCGGAAAGCGCTGCCGATCGGAAGCAAAAGTAGCAGGCTTCGATGATGCCGTCCTATCGCAGCTTGGATTGGAAAGAAAAACGTATACTTATACTGAAATAGACCATGTACTTACAGTCCGATTAACCGAATCCGTATATGATTGCATTTGCTGCGGCTGTGAATGGAAACAAACCGGCATCTGTTGTTACGCTGATGTAAACCGCTCGTTAGTCGGAAAATAAAATAAGAGACCGTGACAGTTTAGCATAAACTTTCCTCCGCGCTAAGGAGAAGTCAAAGGTCTTGCAAAAGTATCCCGCCAAGCAAAACTTGAAATGACAAGGATATTAAAGCAGCTTGGTGATACCGTATCAAAGATAATGCAGGCTACCGGATTAAGCAAAGAAGAAGTGGAATCGCTTAGCTAATTGGTGATGGAGAATTACCGATTACCTTGCGGGTTGAATGTCTATAAAAAACGTATTTCCTTCTTTGGCGTTTCTATAACACCATGCAAAATGTGCCCACCGTAATCAGCAGCGAACCAAGTATCGATTTTGCATTCATATTTTCATGCAGAAAAATCACTGCTAAAATCAATGTAATCACTACGCTTACCTTATCGATAGGCACAACTTTGGATGCTTCGCCGATTTGCAATGCCTTGTAATAACACAGCCATGAAGCCCCTGTTGCCAAGCCTGAAAGAATCAGAAATATCCAGCTCTTCTTGCTGATGTCCATAATTCCATGCTGCGTATTGGTAATAAAAACCATGCCCCACGCCATAGCTAATACCACGGCTGTTCTTACCGCGGTTGCCAGATTTGAGTTTACTCCTTCAATCCCGACTTTAGCCAAAATAGAAGTAAGAGCCGCAAATACAGCGGATAAAAATGCAAAAAACGCCCACATCATTTTACCGCCTCCTATTCTAAAAAGCTTTCTCTCTACAAACATTTATTACTGCGTAATAGCTGAGCGGTAATAAGCCGTCTTAATGGAAATCGCCCCAGCAGCTGCCTGCTTCGATGCTGACACGGAGCGGGACGGCGAGTTCGACGACGTGCTCCATCTCTTGTTTTAACAGCGCTTTGACGGTATCGGCTTCCGCATCGGGCGCTTCGAGGATCAGCTCATCGTGTACCTGTAACAGGAGGCGCGCTTTTAACTGCTGCTGTTTTAATGCGCGGTCTACACGCAGCATTGCCGTTTTAACGATATCGGCGGCGGAGCCTTGAATGGGCGTGTTGATGGCGATCCGTTCCGCTGCGGCGCGCTGCGTTTGGTTCTTGCTGTTGATAGCGCGGATGTACCGCCGTCTGCCCATCAGCGTTTCTACAAAACCTTTTTCCGCCGCCGACTCTTTGAGCGTTTCCATAAAGGCGGACACTCCCGAATAGGTGGTAAAATAGCGGGTGATAAACTCCGCCGCCTCGGTGCGGGAAATACGCAGTTGATTGGCGAGCCTGAATGCGCTCATACCGTACATCACCCCGAAGTTAATCACCTTTGCAATGCGGCGCATATCGGGGACAACGTTTTCAACCGGCACATTAAAGATGAGCGCAGCCGTCGCCGCGTGGACATCGGTTCCGTGCCGGAATGCCTTTACTAAATTTTCATCCTGCGAAAAATGAGCGAGGATAACGAGCTCGATCTGTGCGTAGTCCGCAGA
>CAJPTT010000369.1 GCA_905373565.1 uncultured Treponema sp.
ATATATATATATATATGCGTCTGTTACACCTTTTTTCTTTTAAAATGTGTTCCAGCATAACCATTCCTCCTTACATAATGATAGCGCTTGCTGCAATACAGCGATACTATTATACCATGTATTATGAGAAAACGAAAGTCTATATTTTCAAAAAATTTTCCGGTGGTACTATTTACCCTGATTTGATGCAGAGCCTTCGCTCTCGCATCCTGACAGCTTTATACAAGCGGGAAGCCTGCCTCAATAAAACTCAAGTATTCGCCGTTTGGTGATAAAATGATATGATCCAACACCTCAATTCCCAAAAGGCGTCCCGCCTCACAGAGCCGCTTCGTCAAGTTTAAATATTCAGCAGAGGGCTCCAAAGCGCCTGACGGATGATTGTGCGCAAGGATAACTGTTGCAGCTCTGTCGGCAAGCGGATCGGCGAATACCTCGCGCGGGTGGACGAGCGTATGAGTCAATGTCCCGACGGAAACCACCCTGATTGCCAAAATCTCATGTGCACCGTTCAACGATGCGCAAATAAACTGTTCTTGTTTACGCACGGAGTAATGCCGTAAAAACGGAACGATATCACTGGGGTGCCGGACTTTTTCACACCCGATGCCGTAATACCGCCTACCCAACTCGAACGCCGCAAGGATCGTTGAAAGCTTGGCATTCCCTATGCCATGAATATTTTTTAACGCTGCTTCGATACTTTCCGTTTTGCGTGTATCGATATGCCGGACAATTTCTTCGGCAAGTTTTGTTACCGGCTTATTCGCAATACCGGTGTGCAAAAGCACTGCAAGCAAATCGGTATCACTTAGCCGCTCTGCCCCATATTTTAAAAGTCGCTCACGTATATCAGGTTTTTCGCGTATATTCTGTATAGTCATACCTGATATATAGCGCATGAGCAGCCTTTTTGGCAGGAAAAATAAGAAAAAATTAGCGGAAAGATAAGGTTGAAAAAGCACAATAGTTTATGCGGTTAGGTACAATGACAGACAAAGAGATACCGGAAGAATGAAGCCCGTGCGCGGGATTTATTGGATTTCTTTCATAATCTGTCTATCGACATGATACTGTGCGCAATCGGCGCCCCAAACCGAAGCTCTATCAAAAGATGTTGCAAGCATTAAAAAGAAGGCTGCCCAAAACTAATATTTTCGGACAGCCCTTGGTCACAAGTTATATCAACTAACGATTATTTACTTCTTTTTCGTTGCGGTTTTAGCAGATTTTGCCGTTTTAGCCGTCTTTGCGGTTTTAGCCGTTTTTTTAGCTCCGGCCTTTTTATCCTCTATTGCAGCCTGCGCGGCGGCAAGGCGGGCAATCGGAACACGGAAGGGCGAGGCCGAAACATACGACATACCGGCACGGCAACAGAACTTAACGGATTCCAAATCACCGCCGTGTTCGCCGCAGATACCGACCTTTAATTCGGGACGGGCAGAACGGCCTTTTGCGATACCTTCTTTTACGAGCAACCCGACACCGATCTGATCCAAAGACTGGAAGGGATCTGCAGGGAATACTCCCGCTTTTTGTTCATCGACATAGGCGGGCAAGAACTTCGCAGCATCGTCGCGGCTTACGCCGAGTGTCATCTGCGTCAAGTCGTTGGTTCCAAACGAAAAGAACTCTGCCCGTTCTGCAATTTTATCGGCCAATAAAGCCGCGCGAGGGGTTTCAATCATCGTACCGACCAGATATTTAATCTTAGCATCGTGTTTTTTAAGAATTGCCTCGGCAACACTGCGGATTCTTTCTTCAAGAATCGCAAACTCTTTAGGATCGATGGTAAGCGGAATCATAATTTCGGGCAGTACCGTAATACCCTTCTTGTGTACATTGCACGCTGCAGTAATAATAGCGGTTACCTGCATTTCGAGGATTTCGGGATAGGTAATAGCCAAGCGGCAGCCGCGGTGTCCGAGCATCGGGTTCGCTTCATGGAGCTGTTCGACCCGTTCCTTGACATCTGCAAAGCGGATATTGAGCGCCTCAGCCAATTTCTGCTGACCTTCTTTATCGTGCGGTACGAATTCATGCAGCGGCGGATCGATTAAGCGGATGGTAACGCCCTTTCCATCCATCGCTTTAAAAATACCTTCAAAGTCCTTTGTTTGAATCGGGAGCAGCTTCGCCAAGGCCTTTTTGCGTCCTTCGGTACTGTCCGCAACAATCATCTCGCGAATTGCGAGGATGCGCTTTTCATCATTAAAGAACATATGTTCGGTGCGGCACAAACCGATACCTTCGGCGCCGTGCTCGATTGCAACTTTTGCATCTTCGGGGCGGTCAGCATTGGTGCGTACTTTAATGGTGCGAGTCTCGTCAACCCATTTCATCAAGGTCTTATATGATTCAGGCTGTTTTGCCTGTACCAATTTCAGCTCGCCGACATATACATCGCCTTTGGTTCCGTCAAGGGTGATAAAATCACCTTCTTTAAGGACTTTACCGTCATAGCTGCATTCGCCTTTTTCGTAATCAATCACGAGTTTTTCGCATCCGACGATACAGCATTTTCCCCAACCGCGTGCAACAACAGCCGCATGGCTCGTTTTTCCGCCGGTCGCAGTCAAGATACCCTGTGCAGCGTGCATACCGCCGACATCTTCGGGACTGGTTTCCTTACGTACGAG
>CAJPTT010000370.1 GCA_905373565.1 uncultured Treponema sp.
TTGACCGCTTTGCAGGAGCTGTACTGCAATGATAACGAAATCGCATCCCTCGATGCACGGGGGCTTACCGCGCTGCAGGCACTGCACTGTGACAATAACCGGTTGACATCCCTTGATGTGCAGGGGCTGACGGCTTTACAGGAGCTGGATTGCAGTTCCAATGCAATCGCTTCCATCGATGTACGGGGGCTTACCGCGCTGCAGGCACTGTACTGTGACAATAACCGGCTAACCTCCCTCGATGTACAGGGGCTGACGGCTTTACAGTTGCTGGATTGCAGTTCCAATGCAATCGCTTCCATCGATGTACGGGGACTTACCGGCTTACGTATGCTGTACTGTGACAATAACCGGCTAACCTCCCTCGATGTACAGGGTCTGACGGCTTTACAGTTGCTGGTGTGCTCGGATAATCAGCTTACCGCACTCAATGTGCAGGGCTTACCCGCCTTACAGGCGCTGGTTTTTCAGCATAACCGCCTTGAAGAAGATGCCCTTATACGGATACTCAACAGTTTGCCCGACCGCAAAACGGATGAAGAAGCCGAAGCCGTATTTTACACGGAAGAGGATAATCGGAGTGAAGGAAACTATACGGATTGGAATTTTTCCGCCGGTCTGCAAGCAGCAATAAAAACTGCAAGAGCAAAAAACTGGACGCTTTATAAACAGGTTGGCGGAGAAGATTTTGAAGAGCTTGAGGTGACGGAGGAATCGGAGCGCGGTACAGGCTTCGGTGGCGCCGCCGTTCCAATCGATAAAACCTACACGGTACAAGGTATACGTTTTGCGATGAAGCCTGTTGCAGCGGTACAAGGCGCAGTACTGGGTGATAATAGCATGGAGGATAATCAAGAACACTCGGTCAGCCTGTCAGCGTATTATATAGGCGAAACGGAAGTAACGCAGGAGCGGCAGGTATGAATACCTCCCGCACGAATAAGACAAATCATTTTAGTAATGGAGGCCTTTGTTATGTACGAACCACTTTTTGAACAAATAAAATCGGTGCCGATAATATTATTTTTTATTACAGTAGCTACATTGTTTGCCGGTGAACGTAATTTACAACAAAGAGCCGTCTATCATCTGAAAATTTCTTCGGCAGAGCAATTTACGATAAATGTATACTTTCAGCATAAAAAGGAAAACATACACGCAAACCGGGACCTTTACAAAATCGATCAAGCCACGCGTGATCGCGAACTTAAAACACAAGGGGTTGGCAGGGTTTTGGCGCAAAATGTTAATGTTTTTACACATAATGAATTTGACGTTGATTAATAAGGATGGGGAATATGAGACAGCTTGCATTTTTATTAGTATGTATGCTGAGCGTAACGGCTGCATTGGGCGCCGAACACACTGCTGGAAAGACTGCGGTAAACGAAGCTCAGACGGAATCTGAAAAATCCATAGTACATCTCACCTGGAATAAGGACGGCACAGCAATCGCCAAAGCCCTTATCGGCGACGAGGTAACATTGTGCGCCGGCACGAAAAATATTCCCGATGGAACGAGCGCGGTAATCAAAATCATAGAAAAAGCCGCCGGCGGCAACGACGCCGATGTTGCAACGCTTACGGCGCCGGTGCGGAACAACACCATTGAATGCGCGTGGAAAATCGTTTATGCCGCCGGTGAGGATGATACAAACAGCGAAGAAGATGAAAACGTCTATGCACTGCCGGAATACGCATTTATAATCGAGTGCGGAGGGATAAGGAGCAAAGAAAGCGGGCTGCTTGCGGTGCGGGGAGGCTTACAAGTCATCGTAAAAGATGCCCAATCAAACGCTCCTCTGAAAAATACGAAGGTTTCGATTTTACAAAACGGCTTCATGTATAAAACCGTTGAGACGGATGATAAAGGGTATTTTGAATTGTTCGATATACCGATTGGAAAATTTGAAGTAAAGCCGGAAAGCTCGGACTATTACGGCGATTTTTTGACGGATCAATATATGAACGAAGTCGATACTGATTCAGAGGAATATCAAGAAATTCTAACGTATTTGGCTCGTCATAAAAAACAAACGAAGGAACTCTTAAAGCCGATTGATGTGGAAATAACGTATCACAATACATCAGAGTCTCAAAAGGATGCATATTTTAAGATATATACTCATATTTTAAAGCAAAAAAATAAGGGATACGAAAAAGAGCGAACTGAATTACATGCAATGTACCAAACAATCAATACATTTTTTGCACTGACGGCAGGAGGGGGAACCTATTTCGGTCATCAAGCAGAACGGATTTGCGCTTATGTGGAATATGATTTGACCTATTTGAAAAAATCCGAAACCGCCGTAAAAGAGCGTACATTATCCGAAGCTGAAAAATCCGATTTTGAGTATTTTTTGTGGACTGTCGGGACTCAAAACATCGATATGCAGCAATATATGGTAAATGAAGGGAATTTGGGATATGCAAAAATTATGCATGCGGCAATTAACGCGATGACAAACCTTGAATCGTATCTACGCAATACTTTTTACTATGAACGCGCCTATAACTATATCAATCTCACCATGCTGAAAAAGATTGGGGGGCGCTCAGGTGATGAAGAAGCCACAGCCGTATTTTACACGGAAGAGGATAATCGGAGTGAAGGAAACTATACGGATTGG
>CAJPTT010000371.1 GCA_905373565.1 uncultured Treponema sp.
AACCGATTATCGGGGATGCGCCCTGCCATTTTCTTCTTGCATGCTCAGGCGGTGCGGATTCTACGGCATTATTGATGGCCATTCGGCAGCTACAGCAGACTCTTTCTTGCCGGTTGTCGGTAATTACCGTGAATCATAATATCCGCAGCGCAGCAGAAAGTTCAGGCGATTCAGTCTTTGTTGCTGATCTGTGCAGCCGTTTTAATCCACCGATTCCCTGCGTCGTTGCGGAAATTCCTGCAGGAGAAGTTGCACGCTATGCAAAGGAGCGCAACCGCGGTACCGAAGATGCCGCGCGTATGCTCCGTTACCGGCTTTTTGAAAAAACCGCCGATTCCGTAAGCGCCGATTTTATCTTAACGGCACATAATCAAAGCGATGTATACGAAACGGTGTTGATGCGCCTCTTTCAAGGGGGCGGTACGGCGGCTGTGTCTGCTATGCCGGTACGGCGTGATCGGTATTTACGCCCTCTTATTACGGTAGATCGAAGCTGTATAGAAGAATTTTTACAGCAACAGGGTATCGGATGGTGTGAGGATGCTACCAATGCGCAGGATGCTTATCTACGCAACCGGATTCGGCATCATCTGACACCGGCGCTGACTGCAACCTTCGGCGGATGGCGCACAGGACTGGATAAAACCTTGCAGCGGATAGCTTTGGATCGTTCATTTTGTGAAGAAGCGTTGGCGGCTGCACGTGCAAACTTTACCGGCGCGAGCGGCACGGCGGATTGGGAGCAATGCAAACACGGTGCACTTGCAATCGCAGCGGCTTTTTTTGATTCGCTCCATCCTGCGCTGCGACTCAGGCTGCTTGAACAGGGATGCCTTCGCCTCGGTATCGGCGCTCGGGTACCGCTGGGGATACTTATGAGGTTTTCGGCTGAATGTGTGGTCAAACCGAAAGCATCAGCAGTGCCGGAAATATCGCAAGGAGCAGCGCCGGAAGCGTTGTCAGGGCGGGAAACATCAACAGCGCAGGGAAGAACGGCTTCTAACGCGGAAAAGCAGGCGGTGGATCATTCAAAAATTGTTGCTGCCGGAGTTCTCCGATTGGAACGCCGCGGCAGCCGGCTTCTCCTTTTTGACAATACTGCATATCGTAGGCTTTACAATCAAAAGTCGTATTTTCTTACTATTGTGCAATGCGGCACGTATACGTATCCGCTCGGACAGTTGGAGGTATATCAAACCGCTAACGGTGTTTTTATGCGGGATACAGAGGATAATAGCGGCGGCATAGGTCCTTTTACCTTGCCTTTTTCCGTAAGATCGAGGCGTAGCGGCGATCGGATTCAAATGAGCTCCGGAAAATTGAAAAAGCTAAAAAAAATTTTGAATGAATGGCGTGTTGATTCACTTGCTCGCGAACTTTTGCCGATTATCATAGAGGATAGCTGTGTATCAAGGCGTATACGCGCCTTATACGGCAGTCTGTTTGGATATAAGAACCGGTTTGTGGAGGAATAATAGAATGCTCAAGAATATACAACGAATCTTTTTAATAGAAATGTTGCTGATGTTTTTACTACCTGTAACGGCAGTGTATTCGCAAACGGTAAGTCGTGAACTGCAGCAGATCAATACATCATATGCGCTGCAATATTTGCAAAAAGCAGCAGCACTCTATACCGATGCAAACTATGCGGAATGTCTTGAGTATGTCGAAAAGGGGAGGACCTTTGACGATTCCTTTGTCGACTTCTTTTATCTAAAAGCTCAATGTCTTGCTCATTTGAACGGTACGCGTGCTCAGTGCCTTGATGCAGCAGAGGCTGCTCTAACTTCGGGGTTAAAGCTGCGCATATATAACCGTGATAATTCGGTGTTGCTGCTTGCCCGCCTTTATATCGAAACCAAACGTTATAACGAATCGCTTCAGCTTCTGGAAACGCTTGCCTTTCCTTCCGCCGACTGTGATTTTTATCGTGCGTCCGCACTGTACGGTTTAGGGCGTGATGAACAGGCTCGGGATGTAATTGAGACGGCGCTGAGCCGTTGGAGTTTTGATGTCCGGTTCCCTCGGCTGTTCTTTTTGCAGGAGAGGGACAAATCGATGACCCGTGCAGGAAAAAAGCTCGCCGATACCCTTCTGCAGCAGCTCTATGTCTGGATCAAACAAGAACCTGCGTTTGCGATATATGCAGCCCCCTTTGATCCTAATCCGCAGGAAAACAATCGCCGCTTAAAGGTGTATCGTAATATGCACAAATCGGACGCTCAAAACATTGATGCACGGACACAGCTTGCTGCAGTGTTAGCTGAGCTGCGGTATGGCGTTATCGATGAAAAAACCGCTGTCGAAGAATTTTTTGCCGTAAAGACCGTCGATCCGCTGCATGAGAAAAATACGACATCCATACCTGCCTTGTATTCCGACCAGCTGATTGAGCTGTGCAGACTTACCGGTACAAACTCAATGAGAAAAGAAATCGGCCGTCGGCTTACTGCTTTTAACGGAGTTCTTTTAGAAGATGACAATCACGACTATATCCCCGATACGATCGTTTTCTTTGAACAGGGACGCCCCATATCGGCCTTTTTCGATCTTAATCAGGATGAGGTGTATGAATATCAGGTGCGTTGCAATTTCGGCGCCCCTGATC
>CAJPTT010000372.1 GCA_905373565.1 uncultured Treponema sp.
ACCCATCTGCTCGCAGGCGGCGCCGATCTCCGCTCCGTACAATGCCTCCTCGGGCATGCAAGCATCGCTACTACGCAAATTTACACCCATATCGAAGACAAGGATTTGGAATCCTACCACCGCAAATTTTTTGAAAAGAAAAAAGATTAAAAGCAAAGCCTGATACGTTTACCCTACTACACTGAAACTACCCTATTGCGTCGAAAACGATAAAAATGCTATAGTGTGGAAATTTTGGGCAAGTGTCGGCGGTAACCGCTTAAAATATTTCTGATGCAGTTGCCTAACATAGCTCGACACTGCCTGCATTTTATCAATGGAGGTTTTGATGAAAAAAATCTATCAGGTAGATGAAAA
Source organism: uncultured Treponema sp. (assembly GCA_905373565.1). Taxonomy (GTDB): domain Bacteria; phylum Spirochaetota; class Spirochaetia; order Treponematales; family Treponemataceae; genus Treponema. The sequence continues at coordinate 358 of CAJPTT010000372.1, forward strand.
AGTACCGGCGAGTCTTTTTCTTCCGCTCAGTTTGCAACACACGTTTGCAATGTTCGGCGCATCGGTTCTGGTTCCAATCATTTTCCAAATCGATCCGGGGATAGTGTTGCTGATGAACGGAGTAGGGACTCTGCTTTTTATCCTTATCGGTAAGGGAAAAGCGCCGGCCTACCTCGGTTCCAGCTTTGCGTTTTTAGGACCGGCCGGTTTGATTATCTCAAGCATGGGGTTCCAATATGCACTCGGCGCTTTCGTGGTAACGGGTTTGCTCGGATGTCTAATCGCTCTGATTATCTATAAATTCGGCTCATCGTGGATCGATATTATCCTTCCGCCTGCAGCGATGGGGTCGGTAGTTGCGCTCATCGGGTTTGAACTGGTAGGTCTTACCGTCCGCGGCGGCAACATCGGCGCTAATATTATGACCGACAGCGTTAGTACGGCGGATATTACTGTGTTCTTTATCACACTCGGCGTTGCGGTATTCGGGTCTGTTCTCTTTAGAGGTTTCTTTTCCACCATTCCAATCCTCATTGCAATTATCGCCGGATACACGGCTTCAGTTTGTTTCGGATTGGTCGACTTTACGCCGATTAGAGAAGCAGGCATCTTCACCCTTCCTCACTTTCAGTTACCGAAATTCGATATCAAAGCAATTTTAACGATGCTACCGGTATTGATGGTTATCACGAGCGAGCACATCAGCCATCAAGTAGTTACCTCGAATATCATTAAACGAGATCTTATTAAAGACCCCGGTTTGCACCGCACCATCTTTGCAGATAACTTTTCCACCGCGCTTTCAGGGTTTGTCGGTGGCGTTCCCACCACAACATACGGTGAAAATATCGGTGTTATGGCGGTTACCGGCGTATACAGTGTGTACGTTATCGGTGGAGCTGCGGTCATTTCCGTCTTGATGGCTTTTATCAGTCCGCTTGCTGCGATTATTCAAACCATACCGGGCGATGTCATCGGCGGCGTAACGTTCCTTCTATATGGTATGATCGGGGCTTCCGGTATCCGGCTCTTGGTTGACTCAAAAATAGATTATTCCAAACCGAAAAACTTAATGCTGACTTCCGTTGTCTTTACGACCGGTTTAAGCGGTATCTCTATTAGGCTTGGACAAATCGAGTTTAAGGGCATGGTGCTTGCCTCCGCTGTTGCGGTCTTGATGAGTTTAATCTTTTATATCTTTGAAAAAATAAACGCTTTAGAATCTTAAAAAAGCGTCTGACAGTGCAGTTTCCTGTGCAGGAAATACACTGCACAGGATGCTTAAATTATTAAAAAAATTGCTATGTACTACCGAGAATAGAATTCAACGACGTACTGAATATTTCCAACCGGTTGAATATCGGTAGGAGTGGGAAGTGCCGTTACCGTTGCAGACAGATTTTCATCGTTAACGGAGAGCCAACCGCCTTTTGCTCCTTGCACGGTGCTCAGGTTATGCCGGATGAGGTTTTGGAAGCCTTTTTTATCTTTTGTCGTGATGACATCGCCTACTTTAATCCGCATGGACGGAATATTGGCCGGTTTACCGTTCAGTAAGAAATAAGCATGAGAAACCATCTGCCGAGCCTGTGCACGGCTTACCGCAAAGCCCATTCGATAAATGGTATTATCCAAACGCTGTTCCATTAAAGAAAGCATATTATCGCCGGTAACGCCGGACATCTTGAACGCTTTTTGAAACAAATTACTGAACTGACGTTCGGACATTCCATACGCAAAACGGAATTTCTGCTTTTCCTTCAATTGTTCACCGTAAACGGAAAGCTTTCCACGCTGTTTAGCGCCGCGTTCCTTTCCGGGAGCATTCGGTTTTTTATCCAATAACTTACTGTACTTAGGATTTCCAAAAATATTTGATCCGAACCGGCGGACCAATTTACCTTTCGGCTGTTTAGTTGCCATTTTTCACCTCGTAAATCTAATAAGAACACCTTAGCGGTGTTACAGTAGTCTCTTTTCTTTTATTAGGGAACGATAAAAAAGAGCATGGCAAGCCCCGAAAATATACATTAAGCGTATCGGAGTTTACCGGATCATGCCAGCCGTACTTCACCGAAATGAAAGCCGCATACGGCAGAACATAACGCTATAACTTATCGCAAAACATCCGTTTTTGTCAACGGGTTGCAAGCAAAGATTACCGGATATCCGTTCGCCCTCAAATTCGTATCATTATACTCTAAATACAAATATTTCGACTATAATCGAAACAATATACAGATT
>CAJPTT010000373.1 GCA_905373565.1 uncultured Treponema sp.
TGAAAGCGCATTGAGTTCTTCAATTAAGATCGGAACAACTTCTTCCAAATCGCCGACGATACCGTAATCGCAGTGTGAAAAAATCGGCGCTTTCTTGTTTTTGTTGATGGCAATAATACGGGAAGCATCCTTAATGCCTTTTAGGTGCTGAATAGCTCCGGAAATACCGATTGCAAAATATAAGTTCCCTTTAAACTTTTGGCCGGACATGCCGACATAGCGCTGTACCGGAACGTACTTCAACGTTTCCGCTGCAGGGCGGGAAGAACCGATGGAAGCGCCTGCTGCTTTGGCTAAATCTTCTATTAAATGCCACGTTTCTTTATCTTTTACGCCGCGGCCGCCTGAAACACCGATCGGCGCCATCGCCATCACTGAATTGATATCCACATCTTTGTAAAACTTGAAGCGCTCAACCTCAACCAACTGTTGAATCATCTTGTGGACTTTGTCTTTCATCGTATCGCCGTCGGGGAAGATACGCTTGCGCATGCCGGTAATACCGATTCTCGGATCACCTTTTAATCGAGCTACTGCCATTTCATACTCCTATAAAAACTTTATCGAGAACCTCTAAAAACTTGAGTTTTTAGAGGTTCTTCTTAGATTTACCGGTTTGCCTTACCGAGTTTTCCCAATATCTTAGATGCAATAACGAGCCGCTGGATTTCGTTGGTACCTTCGTAGATGGTGGTAATCTTGGCGTCGCGGTACATCTTTTCTACCGGAATTCCTTTGATAAATCCTGAACCGCCATGGATTTGAAGTGCGTCATTCACCACTTCAAGCGCAATATCCGATGCATACATCTTCGCCATTGCGGAATCAAGGCCGTAGTCCTCGTGGTTTTCTTTCTTCTCCGCGGCTTTGTAGATGAGAAGGCGGGCGGCTTCAATCTTTGTCAGCATATCGGCCAACTTAAAGGCTAAATTCTGCTGGGAGCCGATCGGTTTACCGAACTGCTCGCGGCTGCGTGCATATTTTACCGCTTCTTCATACGCGCCCTGTGCGATACCGAGCGCCTGAGCTGCGATACCGATGCGGCCGCCGTCGAGGGTCTTCATAGCGATTTTGAAGCCTTCCCCTTCTTTACCGAGCAAGCGGTCTTTGGGAAGTGTTACTTCGTTGAAAATCAGCTCCGATGTTGCGGATGTACGGATACCGAGTTTGTCGTAGTGCTCGCCGAATTCAAAGCCTTCATCGCCTTTTTCTACGATAAAAGCACTGATGCCCTTTGTTCCGGGAACGTCGGGATTCGCAGCAAATACAACATAGGTGTCAGCCTTAGGCGCATTGGTAATGAATATCTTTGAACCGTTCAGAATATAATTGCTTCCGTCATCGATATATTCGGTTTCGGTACCACCGGCGTCGCTGCCCGCATTGGGTTCTGTTAAACCGAATGCACCGATTTTTTCGCCTTTCGCAAGGGGAATCAAATATTTCTGCTTTTGCGCTTCCGTACCGAACTCTGCGATCGGATATGCGCCTAAAGATGTATGAGCCGAACAGATAACACCGATACCGCCGTCCACGCGGGAAAGCTCTTCAACAACGATTGCATAGCTGATAACATCAAGCCCCGCTCCGCCGTAGTCCTTGGAATAGGGAACGCCAAGCCATCCGTGAGCAGCCATCTGCTTTACCTGATCCTCCATCCACGCCTCTTCAACAGGGCCGCGGTCTTTTTCGAGTACGATCGGTTTTACTTCTTTTTCCGCCCATTCGCGAACTTGCTTCCGCAACGCCTCGTGCGCTTCCGTCGTTTTGAATAACATAATATACCTCCTGATTCGGGGCAAACGCATCAGATACTTTCTGAATAACCCAGCAGAATAATAGGCCGGTCAACCAGAGTTGAACCTCTTCGCGGTTCAAATGGTCGCCCAACCTATTATTCTGCGATTTGCTTTTACACTATCTGATGTGTTTGCTCCTGTTTTACAATAAACTGCATGAAATTTTTTCAAAATTCCACACAGTTTATTGTAAAACAGGTATAAAAGATTTGTCAATGAGAAAATTAAGACTTGTTCTTATTTTTTTCAAAGAAGGTTTGTATTTCTTAAAATATCGGATCCGGCGTTTTTTTTGATGTATTTTGATATGGACTAAGAGTATAAGTTTTGACTTTTTCTATATTCGCGGGCATTTACGATGTCGTCGAGAACTGCATCTTGCTGTTTCAGCCCCTCAGCCTTCCATTCGACTTCTTTCCGTTCCCTCAGCTTTGTTACGATGAGCCGTTCTTGATGCGCCTTGATATAGACTTTCCGCATTTTTTCGATAACGAGTTCCGCCTCTACTAACGCTTTTTCTTGTTTTTCGCGATCATTATGGATCCGTTCCAAGTAGTTTTCGTGCAAGGCGAGCTCAGCAGGGGTTTTAAGGCTTACACCGAGCGATCGGCGCGTTTTCACTTCTTCTTTTGCTATTTCGGCAAGGCGCAACACAATCGCTTCGCGGGCGGCAACGGCACGTCCGAGGTTGGTTTCCGCTTCTTTTTCACGGAAGGTTCGGATGTCCAAGAGCTTTTGAAGCGAAAACTGGAATTTCTTCATAGGGTATTATTCTTCCGTATGCTCC
>CAJPTT010000374.1 GCA_905373565.1 uncultured Treponema sp.
ATCCTATCGGATGTGCGACGCGAGATTTTAAGCAATCGCTGTTGGTGCAAGCGAAGATATTATTTCATGACAAGATTGATGTTGATCCCGTTTACGCCTACACCATCGACATCTTAACTAACCATTTTGTCTATTTGGAAAAAGCTCGACCGTATTCTCTTGTTCGCGCCGTCAATGAAAATAAAGATATCCCCTATAAGCTGACACAAGAAAATGCAGAGGATATTCTCGCATTGATCGCGTCGTTAAATCCTTTTCCGGGCAGGACGCTCGCCGCTGATATAACTCCCGATGAGTATATTATTCCAACTGCGTTCATCGAACGGAATGACCAAGAGTTCAGCATAAAAATAAATGACCTTGAACTGCCGCTCCTTACGGTCTCACCTGAATTTCAAGATTTAATAAGACATGCGAAAGACGTCGCTGCTAAAACCTATATAAAAGGACAGCTGCAAAAGGCGAAGACCTTTATCGGAAGTCTAACCCAGCGGGAGAAAACAATTGTCGCAGTGCTGCGTAAAATCGTTTCGGTGCAGGAAGCGTTCTTTTTAACCGGTGATAAACGGCGGTTAGTTCCGCTTACGCAACAGCAGATAGCAAAGGAATTGGAGATTCATGAATCAACCATATCGAGGACGGTCGCCGGAAAATATGTGCAATGTCAATGGGGTACTTTTGAAATACAATACTTTTTTACCAATGCCGTAGCGGTACATCCGCAACCGCAGCATAGCGCTGCTTTGCAGACTGAAGGGCGCGTCGCTGCTTCGCAATCCGATGTTTCCGCATCGTCCGGTATTCCCGCGACGAGGGAAGGCGTAAAGGATTGCATCAAAGAGCTGCTTGCCGAATATGCTGTAAAAGGCTCAAAACTTTCGGATCAAAAAATTTCCAACTTGCTGCATGCAAAATACGGTATTTCCGTTGCTCGTCGCACCGTCGCAAAATACCGGAAGGAACTTGACATCGGATCATCATATAATAGGACGTAGCGGCTCAATACAATTCTTGACAGCTTTCTATTTTTTACGCTTTAATAAAGCCTCATATTTAGCGAGGTTCTTCTATGAAACTAAATCGCATCGTTTTTTTCAGCTATCTTATATTTTTCAGTTCTTTTCTTTTTGCGCAGACTGAAAATACGGCTATGCCCGACCCCAATAACCCTAATTGTATTTATGAAAAAGCACAGCTGGGGGAATTCTTTATCCACATGGCAAAAATTACGACACCATCCAAAGGGTCGGCTCCGGCAGTTGAAGTGCTGTTCAATTCCGATTTTCAATGGGAGCCGTGCAGCCCCGATGACGGTTGGGGACGAGTGAATAAAACATATCGGTACCATGAAGAAGAAGTTCCCGGTACCGCTGTTTTTTTCAGCATCACCAATAAACTAAACGATGTAACCTATTACCGCATAGAAGGCGTTCATCCTTTTTATCTGCCTCTGTATGATGATCCGGCTGAAGCGGAAATGCTTAAACGGTTTATTTTCTTTAAATTCACTGCATATGCAGCGAAGGGCGGGCATTTTGAAAATTACCTTAACAATTTAATGTGGGCGGTGGATACCAATACGAAGCTGCTTTACACGTATGGAATGCCCGGCAATTACAAAAAAATAATCGGAAACAATTATATTCCGCAAAACTGGCTGCCTTATGAAACACATCCGAATACGGCTGATGCAAAGTTGAAATTTTATGAGTACGACCCCATCGGCTTTATTTCTCTTGAGAAAGGCTATGATTTTTTAGGGGTAAAAACAAACGTGTATTTGTATGATTGGTGGAATGAATCGGTGGGGGCAGGCTCTTCTATGAAGACGGTAAAACAAAAGCGCTTTATGCCGCGCATTTCTGATGAGGCACTTAAAGACTGGACCATCCGCGATGCAGCAAAGCCGGTGCGATCACCGTACAGGCGGTTTTGAGAGTTATGGATACAACTTTCGAGGTAAAAATAAGAATGTCCTTAAAGATGTAATACAATAAGGAAAAACAAATGTCTAAAATTAAAATTGCTTTACTACAATTAATGCCGGGGAACTCTCTTGTTGAAAATATGCATATCGGTATAACAGCTTGTCGCAAGGCAAAAAATATTGGGGCAGATATAGCATTATTTCCTGAAATGTGGAGTATTGGTTACGAAATACCTGAATCTGTAAATGAATTAAAGAGTAAAGCAATGAGTAAAAATGATACGTTTATACGTTCATTCTCGGATTTAGCGAAAGAATTACAAATGGCTATCGGTATAACATTTCTTGAAAAATATGAGCCGCTACCAAGAAACAGTATATGTCTGTTTGATAGATTTGGTAAAGAACTATATACCTATGCAAAAGTACATACATGTTCTTTTGGAAATGAAAAAGCTTTAATGCCCGGTAATGATTTTTATGTATCTGAATTAGATACAGATCATGGTTGTGTGAAAATAGGTTCAATGATTTGTTATGATAGAGAATTTCCTGAGAGCGCACGAATACTCATGCTTAAAGGTGCAGAAATAATACTTGTACCGAATGCATGTCCAATGGAAATTAATAGAATTTCACAATTAAGAGC
>CAJPTT010000375.1 GCA_905373565.1 uncultured Treponema sp.
TTCCTCAGGTAAGGTCATCGCCGCAAGGCAAAGCTGCTCGTATTTCCGCGCCGCCTGATAAGCGCCGAACCGGTACGCAGCTTGAGCTTCCGCCGCGACCTTTTTCCACCAGCGGAGGCGTACTTCGGGGTTACCGCCATCGTTTTCCCACACGACAAGGTGCGGGGCGGAACAGGCATTTTGATCCATCAAATACGTATCGTTGTAAAACCGATGCGCCCATGCGGCGAGCGTTTCTTCATCCGCTTGGGAAAACGCCGCTTGACTGAACAGTGCAAACGACCAGCGGTCGGGGAATACCAGTTCAACCGCATGGGGCGGCATCGGCAGCGCGCGTATGCGGCGAATTGTTTCATCTCCGCCCCACACCACCCGTGCATCACACTTGTCCGTATATGCAGCGGTTACGGTGTCATCCCTGTCATAGCTGATAAACGATGTCCGCCGTTTTATAGCTTCAAACTCAGTGCGATCCAGCACTCGGCCGAGACAGCCGCAGAGCATTCTACCGATTTCGCCGCCCCGCTCCGACAGCCGCACAATGTTTGTGTTCCCTGCAAGCAGCCCGATTGTATATGAATAGGCAAACATCGTCGGCACGTTTGAAGGCGCAATATGGAATGCCAGCCCTCGGCCGAGACGCGGAAAAGGCGAAGTATGGCGCTTAGCCAAGGCTTCAAGATGCGCCCTGCGGCACCAGAAGCCGAATGCGGCAATCTCCGGTACGGAATGCAATTCCGATGCGCCGATTTCAGCCGATACCGCAGCAAGGAACTCCATTGCATCCGGTGAAAACACGGGATACGGCTCCCTTTCCGGCTGCAAAACGCCTGCCAATAATGTTACGGCAGCTTTTTTATCACCGCCTGCATCAGTAATTTGCCTGCCTGTTACGGCGCTTTGCAGCGATATGATAACTTCATCGGTTTTCGTTTGCATGGGCATCATCCTTCATACGTGTCGCTGCACCCACGTATCTCCGCACGGGGGATACGTCCGGTAATGGAAAAATACTTACCGAGCCGCCCGCAGGGACAGTCATCCTCTCCCAACAACATGCCGGTATCCTCAGTCAACAGCGAATGTCCCGGGTACGATCCGGGCAGCGGCGAGAGCACCTGTACAATCCCCTGCTCCCCGATGCCGCACACGCTGAAATCCTTTGCCCGCCTGAAAAGCACGTCAGACCAAATGCTTGCGTGCAGATGCCCCTCAGGGCATTCCATATAAATACAGCCGGTCTGTTCCGCCATGCCGTAATAGTTGCTGATACGCGCAATGCCGGTCGCAGCGGTTATCCGTGCTTTAAACTCTTCCGGAGAAACCGCTTCGTTAATGAGGTTCTTCCAACCGCCGCCGTGTATCAGTATCCCATTCGGAATATCGAAGCGTATCTTTTTTTCTTCAAGAACACGGATCACATGCTTATAGATGATAAAGGTGAAACCGAAGGCAAGCACCGGCTCGTTCGCATGTTCGGCAAGAAAGTGTTGAACAGCCGGAATATCCAGCTCCATATTTTCGTCAAGCGCGTAACAGGTACGGGACGCCAGCAAAGAAAAGCCCAAAATACCGGCTCCCCGTGCCGAAAACATCTTCCTATCCCGCAGCGTTTTTTTCGTATCGAATACCAAATAAGGAATCCTGTTTTCACCGGCAAAATCGGCAATAATCCGGTACAACACCTGCTGCTGATTCGCCGCTGTTTCCGCATCCAAATAAATCTGCGAAACACGCTGGCCGGTCGTTCCCGATGAGGTGAGCGTTTTAAACACCGCTTCTTCGGGCACACTCTTGAGCGGAAGTTCCTTAAAAACCGACACCGGCAGCATCGGCGCCGTCTCCACCGAAAAAGCGGCATTCTCCGGAATCCCTAAGGCTTTTAATAACCGTCCATACGGCTCGCAATGCTTGCGGTGAAAGGCCGTCCGTTTCGTCAGCAGCTCGGTGTATGCCGCCGCTTTTTCTTGATGCGTCAATGAATACGGTTTCAGCTGTATGAATTCATCTATGGTCATGATAGTTAACACGTTTCCTATAATTCAGCATACGCGCCAATCCTTAATCGTCCTCGTCTTTTCATCAAAAGAGCTTCCGATGAGCACAATCTTCTTACCGTCCGTCTGATATTTTGCTGCATATTCTTTCTCTTTTATCTGATTGAGTGCGTCTTCCGCACTGCCGTTGCCGGTGAGCTTAAACTCAAAAATATAGATGCTATCTGCAGTAGTAACCACGCAGTCCGCAACGCCAAAACTATACATCCGTGTATAGTTTTGGCTGCGAGTTTCGGCACCGCCGAAACATCGCTGTTGCATGGAACCACCGCCATCCGTGGCAGTTCTGCTATAGCAATGCACCTCAGTCTGCACAAACTGCCCCATCAGCGCAAAGATTAAATACACGGCCGTTTGATAGTTCTGTTCTCGCAGCTTCATGTTTTCTTCGGTGAAGTTATCATACGGTATGCCTGCTATGATCGACCTCATCCGTTCCATAAAAGAGTCAACTTTCCCCTCACGGATGTCTTGTACAAACTGCCATACCGACTTGCCTGTAT
>CAJPTT010000376.1 GCA_905373565.1 uncultured Treponema sp.
GATTTTAATACTCTGCATTAAAAGCGCATTGATCTGAGCATTCAACTCAGGCAGTGAAAGCCGTTTGCCGCCACCGGTATAGCTTAATCTGACTAATAAAACACGTACCGCTTCAAAAAAAGCAGCTTCAAACCGTTGCGGTTCTGCAGCAACGGAAGAACAGAGTGAGAGCGCTTGCCGGAGTAGGAATGCTTCTTTCAAAAAAGCGTCTTTTTGCTTTTCTTTTTCACGTGCCATGAGAAAGTTCACTGCACCGCTTATCGCCTTTGCCCGTTCCAGATCGGTACCGGTCATAAACATAGAGTAATCATAGCCATGTAAGAGGTCTTGGCAAATGGAAAGTTTTTCTAGGAAAGTAGGATAAGCAACGGAAAGAATATCAGTGTCGCCGTATTGTTTTTTATCGCGGCTGGTGTAGTCGTTCATTGCCTGTTTGAGCGCCCGCATAATCCCGATGTAATCGACTACGAGTCCTCCCTCTTTATCCTGAAAAACACGGTTGACACGGGCGATTGCCTGCATCAGATTATGCCCAGCCATCGGCTTGTATATATACATGGTAGCAAGAGACGGTACATCAAAACCGGTCAACCACATATCGACAACAATCGCAATCTTGAGCGGACTTGTGTTATCCTTAAATTTTGCCGCAAGTTCATCCCGTCGGTGTTTATTTCCAATAATAGTCCGCCACGATTCATCGTCATCATTGGTAGAAGTCATAACGACAGCAACGGTTTCAGTCCATATAGGACGCAGCTCCAGCATTTTACAGTAAATCTTCATCGCAATAGGCCGGGAATAAGCGACAACCATCGCTTTACCGGTTAGAAGGCAAGCACGGTTACTTTCATAGTGTTCAATAATATCGCGCACTAGTGAATCGATTGCTTCATCGCTGCCGAGCAATGCTTCCATTTTGGTAAGTTCGTGTTTGCTTTTTTCAATGACGTATTCATCGGTTTGTTGTGCAGCCGCATCATACTCCGCATCGATGAGCTGCAAAGTTTCCTGATCCAGTTTGAGCTTAATAACGCGGCTTTCATAATATACCGGACGAGTTGCGCCGTCTTCAACTGCCTGCGTCATATCGTAAATATCGATGTAATCGCCGAACACTTCGCGGGTGCTGCGATCGGCAGCGGAGATCGGTGTTCCGGTAAAACCGATGTAACTTGCATTCGGTAGACTGTTACGAATAATGCGAGCAGTACCGATTACCCGTTTGGCGATATCTTTACCTGCGTCGTTTTTGGCTATTTTTATTTTTTCGGTGAGGCCGTATTGTCCGCGGTGAGCTTCATCTGCCATCACAATGATATTCCGGCGTTCCGACAGCGGTTCAGAAGATTCTTCAAACTTCTGCATGGTGGTAAAAAAGATACCGTTTGCCTGCCGTCCTGCAAGCAGTTGTTTTAGGTTTTGTCTGCTTGTTGCTTGTATTGGAGATTGCCGCAAAAAGCTTTTACATTTAGCAAACTGACCATAGAGTTGATCGTCAAGGTCATTTCGATCCGTAATTACTACAATGGTAGGGCTTTCCAGTGCAGCTTGCAGCAAATGGGCGTAAAATACCATCGAGAGAGATTTTCCGCTCCCCTGCGTATGCCAAAACACTCCGGCTTTTCCGTCGGTCTTAACAGCTTTTTGCGTTGAAAGGATGGCTTTCCGCACGGCAAAGTATTGATGATACCCTGCAAGGATTTTAAAGCTCTCGAGTCCCTCATCCGAGAAGCAAATGAAGTTTTTGATGATATCCAAAAGCCGTTCTTTTTTGAACATACCTTCAAAAAACGTATCAAACTGAGCATACTGGGTATTTTCGTAGTTACCGTCCTTTGTTTTCCACTCCATAAAGCGGTCTTCTCCGGATGTTATCGTACCTGCTTTTGAGGTAAGCTGATCACTCATTACGCAGATTGCATTGTAGATAAACAGAGAAGGGACTTCTTTCATATAGTTGCGGATTTGCCGGTAAGCCTCGGATGCATCGGTTTCCTCACGGGATGGTGACTTCAGTTCTATCAGTACAATCGGCAGTCCGTTAAGAAACAGGAGCATATCGGGGCGTTTTGTGCTGTTTTCGATATATGTCCATTGATTTGCGATGATAAATGAATTGCGCGCAGGATTGTCATAATCGGCAAGATATACGATGGCCGATCGCCGTTGCCCCTGACCAAAATACTGTACTTCGATACCGTTTTGCAGGTAATCCATAAAAAGCTTATTTTTTTGCAGCAGTTCGGCGTTTTCAAAATGCTGTAATTTAGACAGCGCTTCCTGAATCGCCTCTTGCGGCAGATCCGCGTTAATCCGATACAGAGAATCCTCTAAAACAGTATGGAACAAGGGGCTATGAAAATCCCGTTCAACATCCGGCCCGTACACATAGTCATAGCCCAATGTATCTCTAAAAAGCTCAATCAAAGAATGTTCATAATCGGTTTCGGTATAATTTTGCACACCCTCTCCTTTTGAAAATATACAGCGCATCTACTGCGTCGCATCATTAAAAGTGTACATCCGTGTACACTTTTAATGGCGAATTTCGGC
>CAJPTT010000377.1 GCA_905373565.1 uncultured Treponema sp.
TGGTTTTACCGGAAGGAAGACTTCAGCGTCTTTCCCAATGCAGGGTTTTCGTTTTCGGTTGCCGATACGCCGGTGGTGGATACCTCGGTCGGATTAGCGGTACAGAAAAAATCTTTCTTCTGGAGCAGCTATGCGGTGTACGATCTCGTTATCTTCACCATGCACAAAAAAGCCGCTTATCAAGCAGTCTACGGAATAACTTCCTTCGGTTTTAGTTTTCCCGGCATAAAAGTAACCATGCCGCTTGTTGCCGGACAGCTGCAGAAAAATGAGATCATCGGAGATGAGTGGAGTACTGCAACCGAACCGACGGTGGTTACTCAGGTTTCTGCAGGATTACAGCTGGATTTTTTCCTTACCGATCTCGGTTTTTTTAAGAGTACCGGTACCGCTGCGTTTTATTATTACTGGATACCGAAGGCTGCATTTCATTATTATACTATTTCGGCGGCAATCCCTGCTTCTTTTCACCTCTATTATGTTGATATTGCGTTCATGTATTCGCTCTTTCATACCTCAACCGTGCAGTACGGCAAAGCTGCTCCGTTCCGCCGCTATGCGATCGGACAAACCCAAAGCGGCATGACCGGGCGCAGTAGCTTTAAAACGCAGGCATTGTTTAAAGATATGCATCTGTTCAGCGCCGAGTTCCGCTGGTACCCTGCGCGGATTACCGCCCAAACGAACGGCTTTTTTCTTTCGCTCTTTGCCGATGTCGGCTTCGGTATTACCGAACGGCGTAAACGTTCGCTCTTATATGAAGCAGGCGGCGGACTCGGCTACAATCTTTACGATAGCGTTCCTTTAACTTTTCAGGTAGGTTTCAACCAAAAGATGCAGCCTGTGTTTTACCTCAACGTAGTTTCCCGGCTTTCACACAGGCTGTAATGGCGGATAGTATTTATTATCTCTGCTTATTCTTGGGTAGTGGTATAGGGAACCTCTAAAAACTCGGTTAGATTTGCTTCGCATCCTTCGGAATAGAGGTTCCCTATACATATTTTCAAAAGGGCTAGTTCTTGGTTCCGCTCAGCAAATCCTCGATAAACTCCGTTGGACATAATTCTTTATTTAAAATTTTGTAGAGTCCGGTGCAAAGCGGCAGCTTTAAGTCGTATTTTACCGCAATCTTATTGAGGTAAGTGCATGCGACGATACCTTCCGGTAAGTAACCGATAGTTCCAATTCGTGCAAGAAGGTCATCAATGCCGCTAAAACCGTCTAAGACTGCTGCGGTGATGATTTCTCGGCCGAATTTCCGGTTTCTACCGTATTTGCTGCGGCAGGTAACGTCAAGATCGCCAATACCCGAAATCGATGTGAATGTTTCCGGGTGTGTTGCCCCCAGTGCTCTTCCGATAATCTGAATCTCGTTCAAACCGGCTGCTAATAAAAGCGATTCGGTATTGTCGCCGAAAAAGTCGGAGTGTTCGGTTAATGCATCAAGCATACCGAATGCAATGGCAATCACGTTCTTTGTCGCTGCGCATACTTGTACACCTATGATATCAAGACTGGAGTATACCAGAAGGCTGCGCGATTTAAGAATTTCGCGGCATCGGATGGAACTTAAGGGATTCTTTGAAGCTGCAATGAGGCCGGTTAGTTTTCCCGCAGCGACCTCTTCTCCGTGGCTCGGGCCTGCAACATACACGAGATGACCTCGATAAAAATCGGGTAACTTTTTTTCAAGGGATTCGATGATGAAGTGCGGTTCTCCGTGCTCATCGGGAATAAATCCTTTCGTAAGTACTGCGATGAGCGGATATGCCTGTGTTTCGATATCGATATTAAAAGGAGGAATTGTTAAGAGCCGGTTTACGGTATCCATTAAATAGAGGGAGGGACTTGCTAAAAAAAGCACTGCCGCATCTTTGCATACTTCTTGCATATCGGTAGCGGCAGAGACCGTTGGCGGTAAGGTGTAATTCGGTAAATACTTTTTATTGATATGCTCGGTATTGATGCTTGAGCATACATCCTCACTTCGATTCCAGAGCATAACGCGATGCCCGCTCCGACCGAGTGCACAGGCTATTGCCGTTCCCCATGACCCCGCACCGAGGATAGCGATTTTTTCATTCATAGTACATTTTCCTATCAAGATCTCTAAAAATCTAGGCGAGTTTTTTAAAGTTGTCCTAGTGTATAAATTCTACCGGTTCCGTCCGTTCTTTCGGCGCCGGTTTTTCTGCAGGATATCCCAACGCAACAAAGCCGCATATTACATGATTATGCGGGATATGAAAGGAGTCGAGAACTTTTCTGATTTCCGGTTCGTTGCATATTTCGCGTAATTGATTTATCCATACGGCACCCAACCCAAGGGATTCCGCAGCCAAATAAGTATTTTCGATTGCGCAAGACGAATCGCATTGGCCGTATATATCGTCCTCTGCAAAACTGATCAAGAGAATGGCATCGCAGTCGTATATACGGTAATCGCTGCGGTTCAATACCTTTGCAATCGCCTGTGCAAGTTGCTGAATTTTTTCCCGATTGTGTACAACCGTAAATTTTCGCGCCTGTCTATTTTTACCCGTTGGAGCA
>CAJPTT010000378.1 GCA_905373565.1 uncultured Treponema sp.
GTTTTTGTTGAAACAGGGATTATCTATATTTTTTTCATACCGTTTATTATTTTTTCTCTGCGTTTGTCTTATTATAATATGATTGTTATTGCTTTTATTTTAAGTAATTTATGCACAGCTATCGGATATTTTATAACTTATAAAATATCCGACATATCTCGTATAAATCGTTTAATTATGAAATAGTTTATACGGGACAAAATACACACGGACTTATAGAGGAGTGTAAAATAACAGCCGTACAAATAGCACGGCTGTTATTTACCCAAGTTTGCTCAAGCGCAAACTTGTATATCATCTGCACGTTCTCACTTCGTTGCGAACGTGCGTAAAAAGTCAATCGAAAGTTGATACTTTCTTCTTGACTTTTTATGGGAGTAGAAAATGACAAATCTTGAACAATACGACCGCATTTTTTTACAAAATTTTCCGGTGAAACAAGAAGATTTACCCGGATTAAAGTACCGCGGTTTGAAAGAATGGGATTCGGTTGGGCACATGGATTTGGTAGGCCTTATCGAAGAAACGTTCGGAATTAATTTAAGTACGCTGGATGTTTTGGAATTTTCATCTTACGAGAAAGGCAAAACAATCCTTGCGAAATACGGTGTAGAGATTTAAGTGTCTGCCGTAGCGATTTCGGTGTGGACGGAGCCTCTGGCCGAAAGCAACTGCTATATTATATACGAACATAACGAAAAATACGGGAATGAGGTCGCTCCCTGCGTGGTGATTGATCCGAACGATCCTGCAGGACCGCTTTCGGTGCTGGAGCAAAAAGGCTTGCGGCCTGAATGGATACTTTTAACGCATGAGCACTGCGATCATACGGCGGGATTGGAGCCGATGAGGGAGCGTTTTCCCGATGCGCAGGTAATGGCGAGCGAGCAGTGTAATGTCGGGATGCAGAATGCGCGGCTTAATATGTCGCGGATGATGGAGGTGTATCTCACCTTTTTCGGCAAGTCGGGTGTGTCCTATGCCCCGTTTGTGTGCCGCCCTGCGGATAAAACATATAGCGAGGCCTGTACGCTGGACTGGCGCGGGCATACGTTCCGCTTTGTGCTATTGCCCGGGCATACCGCAGGCAGTGTCGGTATTTTTCTTGATGACGATATCTTTTTTTCGGGCGATTATTTGTTGCCGGGCAGGGAAGTGATTTTGCGGCTTCCCGGCGGCAGCGAAAAAGACTATCGTGAAATCACGGAACCCTTCTTAGCAACATTACCCGTCGGTATTCATATTTACCCCGGCCACGGCAAGGATTATAGGATAGCTGTGCCGGTTGATAAAGGGGTTTTATGATATGTCGGCACGATACATATATCGTATTGACAATATCGGCATGGAAATTGCAAAAAAGCCCTAACCGTATTATAATGACGGTATGACCATTACCCGTAAATTACCGGTCGGCATACAGAGTTTTGAAAAACTCCGCCGTGACGGATATATCTATGTTGATAAGACGGCATTTGCCTGGAATCTTGTTCAATTATCCAGTCCGTATTTCTTAAGCCGCCCGCGGCGGTTTGGAAAAAGCTTATTTCTTTCTACATTAGCGGCGTATTTTCGTGGACAAAAAGAACTGTTTAAGGGACTGTACCTTGAACACGCGGAAGAAGTTCAGGCCTCACATGAAGGCAGGGCTGCTTGGGAAGAATATCCGGTATTATATCTGGATTTTAATACAAAAAATTATTCGGATGAGCAGGCCTTGGCAGCTATCTTGAATGCGCATCTCCGCGATTGGGAAGAAGCTTTTATGCTGGAGCAGAGAGAGGAAGCGCCGGATGGCCGGTTAAAAGACCTCATTCAACGTATATACCGAAAAACCGGTAAACAGGTTGTTATCCTTGTGGACGAATACGACAAACCGCTTCTACAAACGATGGGTGTAAATGAAGAACTGAATGAACGATACCGCAATGCACTCAAAGCGTTTTACTCGGTGATCAAAACCTGCGACCAATATATCCGCTTTACTTTTTTAACGGGTGTTACCAAATTCAGCAAGGTTAGTATCTTTAGTGATCTCAATAACCTCAATGATATCAGTTTGCTGCCGAAGTATGCCGGTATCTGCGGTATCACGCAGGCAGAACTGGAAGCAAATTTTCAACCTGAAATACAAGCGCTTGCTTCCGAACAAGATTTAACCTATCAGCAAACGGTGACAACCTTAAAGCAGTGGTATGACGGATACTGTTTCTCACCTGCGGGGGATAACATGTACAATCCATTTAGCGTATTAAATGCATTTGTAAAGGAGCGGTTCGGCAGCTATTGGTTCAGTACGGGGACACCGACTTTTTTAGTCAATTACTTAAAAGAAGCGCATTATTTTATTCCGGATTTGGACGGTAATGTCGAACTCAATGAAACGGGATTGGACACGTATCGTGCAGTGACAGAAAATGCATTACCTATTCTGTTTCAATCAGGGTATTTGACGATTATAGGGTATATCAAAGAAGCGCGGCTGTATAAGCTCGGCTTTCCGAATGATGAAGTACGATACGGCTTTTTAGAGAATC
>CAJPTT010000379.1 GCA_905373565.1 uncultured Treponema sp.
TTCATTTCTTTAGCCATTTCTGCATCCGTGCTGTATATATCCTGTAGGAACTACCGCCGTCGGCGGCGGTGCACGGAGGTGAATTACTATGAGAAAACACAATCGCCATTACAAGGATTCGGTCTTTGTCGATCTTTTCAGTAGTGATAGAACTGCAAAAGATAATTTTTTAGCCCTGTATAATGCCCTGTATAATACGAATTATCAGTCTACAGCTATATTGCAAAATATACGGCTTAAACAAACAATGTATATGTCATTCGCTAATGATGTATCGTATCTCGTTGATAATAAAATCATCGTGCTTGCAGAACATCAATCAACTGTCAATCCGAATATGCCATTACGCTGCCTTGAATATGTAACACGGCTGTATGAACATATCCAAAATCCCCGAGACCGCTACTCACGAACTCTTAAAAAAATCCCACTTCCCGCATTCTATGTCTTTTATAATGGAGTAGGAAAACTGCCTGCAAAACAAGTATTGAAGCTTTCAGATTCCTTTATTATGCAACCTGAAACGCCAACTCTTGAGCTTGTTGTAAAACTGATAAATATCAATTATGATAACGATAGTCAAATATTAAAGAGTTGTGAACCGTTGGGACAATACAGCCGGTTTGTGGATGCAGTACGTCGGCATATTGCAGTTGATAAAGAGCATGGGTTTGAAAATGCCATTAGAGAATGCATCAAAAACGATATATTAAGGGAATATTTACAAAGAAAGTCACGGGAGGTTATAAACATGTTAGTAGCTGAATATGATTACGATACCGATATTGCAGTACAGCGAGCAGAAGCAGGCAGAATAGCTTTTGCGGAGGGCAGAGAGCAAGGAATATCGCAAGGTTCCCGCCAGGCAAAGCTCGAAACAGCGCGGGTTTTAAAACAACTTGGTGATCCTGTGCAAAAGATAATGCAGGTAACCGGCCTTTCCAAAGAAGAGGTGGAAGCACTTAACTAATGAATAATTGGTAATGTGTAATGGATAATCAAAATGTCTGTTAAAAAAAAATACTCGTTATCAGCTATGCTTATGGGCATCTTCTAAAAGCTAACCGAGTTTTTAGAAGATGCTCTTATATTTTTAGAAATCGATTTCCTTGCCGTAATAGGCTGCAAGGTAAATCTTTTTAATATCGGCAGGAGAGGTTTTACGTGGATTGGTCAGCGTACAAGCATCGTTAAAGGCTCTTTCGCTCATCAAATCCAACACCTTGAGGAACTTATCTTCCGCTATAACGGTATTCTTGCCTTCTTGTATGGTGCGGGTGATGCCGACTTTCCGGTTCAAGGCAGATACCGCATTTGCGATATTGTCGATACCCAAAGCGCCCTCCAGCTTGCTGTACCGGTCGGTTTCTTTTCTATTATAGTTGATAATATACGGAAGCATAATTGCGTTCGCTTCACCGTGAGTCAGATGGAATTCACCGCCAATCTTATGCGCCATGGAATGTACGATACCGAGTGAGCAGTTGCTGAATGCGATACCGGCAACGGTAGACGCCGTGTGCATTTTTCCGCGCGCTTCCATATCGTTTCCGTTTGCAACGGCCCGTTCCAGATAGTCAAATACCAGCCGGATTGCCTCAAGTGCATAGGGATCGGTGTAATCGTCGTGAGCGGTAGACACGTAAGATTCGATAGCATGAGTCATAACGTCCATACCGGTTTGAGCCGTTACCAGCGGCGGCATTTTTGCGGGGATTCTATCATCAACAATTGCAATGTCGGGGATAATATCGGGGCTTACAAGCGGATATTTGATATTCTTTTCCGTGTCGGTAATAACGGAGAAGGCGGTAATTTCGGAGGCGGTTCCGGAGGTAGAAGGAATACCTACCAGTTTTGCCTTTGTCCGCAGCTTGGGGAATTTGAAGGCGGCTAAATCGTCAAAGTTATAGCCGGGGTATTCGTAGTACACCCACATGATTTTTGCAGCATCCATTGCAGAACCGCCGCCCAATGCGATAATCCAGTCGGGATTAAAGGCCGCCATCTTTGCGCCGCCTTCTTTACAGGTTTTAACGGAAGGGTCTGGTTCTACGCCGTCGATAACCAGCACTTGCATACCTGCTTTTTCCAGATAGCTCTTCGCTTCATCGATAAAGCCGAATTTTTTCATCGAGCTTCCGCCGGTAACAATTGCAGCTTTTTTTCCTTCCAATGTAGAAAGGAATTCCAAGGCTCCCACCCCGTGTACAATTTTCGGCGGGATACTGAATGTTGCATACTTCATAATTTATACTCCTATAATTACAAAAGATGTTGCGTATTACCGTTTGCCAAGACAACGCTAAAAACTGAAGTTTTAGAAGTTCTCGGATGCATTTTATACGGATAACCCAACACTCTTTTATTTTATAGATAGTATTATAACGATATATTATTATTTAGTAAAGAGGAAAAAACACCGGTTAGCCCGGAAACACGGACTAATCGGTGTTAGCTGAACGGTGTACTGAACCGCTTCTTTTAGTAGGGAACCTCTAAAAACCTCAAGCCTATCGGCTTGTTCTGTAAGGGAA
>CAJPTT010000380.1 GCA_905373565.1 uncultured Treponema sp.
ATAAGGTGGTTGCAGTCGGCTTTAATACCCTTTGTTACGACGCAGAGCGTTGCCGTGGACGGCGGGTATTAAACCGCACGAATAAATCTAAGATAACTTCAACAATGAAAGTTTTTAAAGGTTTCTTCTATATTTTCTCTACAACCCTGCGTACATGCGGCGTAGCAGCTGGTCTATCTTATGCCCGTAAGCGGGATCCGCAGCCCACGTTCCGGCAAGGTTATAAATATACGGCGCCTTACCTTTCGGGTTTACGTAACGGTAACGAGGATCTACGGATGGAAGTTTGAGCGGTTCGGCGCTGGCATAGGCTTTTAAATGCTGAATATGCGCTCTGACTCCCGTTTGTTCGTCGGGAAACGCCAATCCCGGATTCTCTGCGTTGATTGCGCCGAGTCCGCAAAAATTGTTCATGTCTGCGGTTACCAATCCGCCGAACCGTAAAAAGCCGGTTTCCAAACACATCTGTGCAAAAGCGATATCTGCATTGATTCCTTCAACAGCGGATTCTTTTACATAATACGCTGCCAAACGTTCGACTTTTTCCTGATCGACTTCTCCCGTTTGCGTTACGGCAGTTTGCGTTAAAAAGAACGAAACGAGCTGTTCCTGTGTCATGCGTCCGGTACCCATAATCGCTTTAGGAATGGACGGCGGAACCGACCGGCACGAAAAGCACAGCAATACTGCAAGCAGGGTAATAAGCGCAAAAGGATGGTTTAAAAAACGCTTTATGCGAAAGTGGGAAACGCTCATACGCTTCTTTTACTCCCATTCAATGGTGGCGGGCGGTTTGGGCGTAATGTCATACACTACGCGGTTGATGCCTTTGACTTCGTTGATGATGCGGAGCGCAATCTTCTGCAGCAGCGGATACGGAATTTCTGCGACCTCAACCGTCATCGCATCGACGGAGGTTACCGCCCGTATCGCAATGAGGTTGTCATACGTTCGGCCGTCGCCCATAGCGCCGACCGTGCGGACATTGGGGAAGACGGTAAAATACTGCCAAATAGAATCAGCCAAACCCGCCTGCGCAATCTCTTCGCGGAGAATGGCATCGCTTTCGCGTACCCAATGCAGCCGTTCGGGAGTGATTTCTCCTAGGATACGCACCGCAAGTCCCGGCCCGGGAAATGGCTGCCGCTTGACCAGTTCGTCGGGAATACCAAGCGCCGTGCCGAGCGCCCGCACCTCATCCTTAAACAGCATCCGCAGCGGTTCAATCAATTCTTTAAAGTCGATGTTTTCGGGAAGTCCGCCGACATTGTGATGGGATTTTATGACAGCCGCCTTTTTGCTGCCGCCGGATTCAATAACATCGGGATAGATGGTTCCTTGTACCAAAAAGTCAACGGTGCCGATCTTTTTCGCTTCTTCTTCAAAAACACGGATAAATTCTTCACCGATAATCTTCCGCTTGCGTTCGGGTTCGGTTACTCCGGCAAGTTTTTTTAAGAACCGCTCGGAGGCATCCACATGGATGATGTTAAGACCGAGTGTTTCGCGGTAGGTTTTCAGCACTTGTGCCGCTTCATTTTTGCGTAAAAGACCGTGATCGACAAAGATACAGGTAAGCTGATCGCCGACAGCCTTATGCACCAGTACCGAAGCGACGGAGGAATCAACCCCGCCCGACAGAGCCGATATAACCTTTTTGTTTCCGACCTTCCGTTTTATTTCCTGAATAACCGAATCGGCAGCGGTTGCGGCATTCCAGACTTCGGTACATCCGCAAATGCCGCGCACAAAGTTTTTGAGCATTTGCGTGCCGTATACGGAGTGTAATACTTCGGGATGGAATTGTACGCCGTAGCACCGGCGTTCGGTATTCGCCATTGCGGCGATAGGACAGTTATCCGTTTTTGCAATAACGGTAAAGCCTTGGGGAAGGGCGGATACGCTGTCGTTGTGGCTCATCCACACGATGGAGTCCGCCGGGCAGTCCTTCAAAAGCGCTGCACCTGCCGCATCTTTGCCGATGTACAGCTTTGTCTTACCGAATTCGCTTTTTTCTGCCGGCTGCACTTTTCCGCCGAGCAAATACGTCATCAGCTGCATCCCGTAGCAGATACCCAACACCGGTATCCCTAAGTTGAATATTTCAGGCTTGCAGGTTGCCGCGTCCTCGGCATATACGGAGTCGGGCGCTCCGGATAAGATGATTCCTTTTAAATTACTACTTTGTATGCGGGTAAGTTCTGCATCGAAAGGAAGCACTTCACAATATACTCCGCATTCGCGGATACGGCGGGCAATGAGCTGACTATACTGCCCTCCGAAATCAAGGATAATAATTTTTTCTGTGCGCATAGCGTACTATATCAGTGTATGACTTGTTAGACAAGGAGCCTTTCGATTAGATAAAAGGACATCAATCTCCTTGAAATCTGTGGGAAAAACATATATACTCAGTATTATATGGAAAACAAGTGCATCGATAACAGTTCCAAATATTCTCACAAAAAAAGTGCAAAAAGTTTTGTAAAAATACTTGACATAGGCAAGCACATCGGGCAAAATC
>CAJPTT010000381.1 GCA_905373565.1 uncultured Treponema sp.
AAAACTTTAAAGCATTGCAAGATATTCAAATTATGGATTTACCGCCGCTTGCTGTTTTTATCGGGGCGAATGGAACCGGCAAGACGACTTTGTTTCATATATTCGGATTTCTGAAAGACTGCTTGACTTTAAATGTTACAAAAGCCGTACAAGCCCGTGGCGGGTATTCTGAGTTAGTTTCACGAGGACATACCGCTGAAGATATTGTTATTGAAATTAAATATCAGATGGTTATAGCAGAAAAGGAACGCTTGGTTACTTATTACTTACAGATAGGGACGATAGATAATAAAATTTCAGTTAAACATGAATATTTGCGCTATAAGCGTTCTTCCTATGGTTCTCCTTTCTGTTTTTTGGATTTTAAAAATGGAACCGGTTTTGCAATTTCTAATGAAGAAGATTTTTCAAAACCCGACACTGAATTAACACGTGAAAATCAAAATTTGGGTTCTCAGGATATTTTAGCAATAAAAGGTCTTGGGCAATTTGAAAAATTTAAGGCAGCAAATGAGTTCCGAAAGCTTATAGAAGGATGGCATGTTTCCGACTTTCATATAGAGTCAGCGCGGGGTAGTAAAGATATAACAAATTATTCAGATCATCTTTTGGCTGATGGTAGTAATTTACAGAATATTGCTCATATGATTCGTGAACAGTATCCTGCTGTATTCTCAGATATTTTGGAAAAAATGAAAGAACGTGTACCCGGGGTTGATAATGTCGAATCTGAATCCACGCTCGATGGGCGGCTTCTGCTAAAATTTCAAAGTGATGCTTTTAAAGACCCATTTATTGACCGCTATGTATCTGACGGTACTATGAAAATGTTCGCCTATCTCGTGCTATTGTACGATCCCCAACCACATCCGCTATTATGTATCGAAGAACCGGAGAACCAGCTCTACCCCAAGCTGCTATTCGAATTAGCTGAAGAATTTCGTAGCTATGCGAGGAAGGGGGGGCAAGTGTTTGTATCAACGCATTCACCTGATCTTTTAAACGCTGCTAAACTTGAAGAAGTTTTTTGGCTAAAAAAAGAAAAGGGTTTTACAAAAATATATCGAGCTTCTGATAATAATCAGATTTGCGCTTATATGGATGCCGGAGATAAAATGGGGTATTTATGGAAAGAAGGTTTTTTCCCCGGAGTTGATCCGTAATGCGTGAGTTAGTTTTTTTATTGGAGGAACCTTCTGCTCGTGAGTTATTACAAACTATAGTGCCGCAAATTCTTGGTAATGCATATTCTGTTCAATATATTGTATTTGACGGGAAACAAGATTTAGAAAAAAAACTGACATTTAAGTTAAAATATTATTGCAATTCCGATGCTGTGTTTATTGTTATGCGTGATCAGGATTCCGGCGATTGTATGAAAATAAAGACTGAACTAAAGACAAAATGTGAAGAAGCCGGTAAATCTCACTTTCTGATTCGTATAGCGTGTCATGAGCTTGAGACATTCTATCTTGCGGACTTAGCCGCTGTAGAAAAGGCTTTTGGTAAGCCCGTAGCAAAATTGCAAAACAAACAAAAATATAGAAATCCAGATGATTTATCGAATGCAAAAGAGGAGTTACAAAAGCTGTGTCCTTCTTATAGTGAAATTTCCGGTTCAAGAAAAATTGCACCGTTTATGGATATTACTAATACTCGATCGATGAGTTTTTCACATTTAGTAAGAGGAATTAAAAAAATTTCCGGTATGTAGATTATAGGAGAAATTATGGTCTGGCTTATAGGTTCTAAGGGAATGCTTGCAAGTGAAATTGCAGCACAACTTAACCAACATAATATACAATGGATCGGTTCGGATAGAGAAGTTGATATTACCGATAAGGTTGCTGTGGAAGCGTTTGTACAGCAAAACTTTTCTTCCGCTTCTTTGCAGTGGATTATTAATTGTGCTGCATATACGGCAGTAGATAAGGCAGAAGATGACCATGCAGTGGCTCAAAAACTGAATGCGGATGCACTTATCAATATTTGCACGGCTGCAAAGAAATATGGAGCTCGGCTCATTCATTTCTCTACGGATTATGTTTTCGATGGATCTTCTTCTATTCCATACATAGAAACCGATACTACCAATCCGCGGAGCGTATACGGGCGTACAAAATTGCAAGGTGAGCAGAATATTATTGAGCTATTGCCTGAACATTATATTATCCGTACTGCATGGCTCTATGGTAAAAGCGGTAATAATTTTGTTTCTACGATGCTTCGTTTGATGAATGAGAAAGATAATCTTAAAGTGGTAAATGATCAGAGAGGCTCCCCTACCTATGCAGTCGATTTGGCAAAGGCTGTATTACAGATTATTCAGCTGGATAATCATCGGTATGGCGTTTATCATTATTCAAATGAAGGAAATATTACTTGGTGTGATTTTGCCTGTGAAATTTATCGGCAGGGAAAAAAGATTGGCCTTATCAAAAAAGATTGCTCGGTTGTTCCGTGTACCAGTAGTGAATTTCCGCAGAAGGCTCATCGTCCGTCTTTGTCATTGCTCAATAA
>CAJPTT010000382.1 GCA_905373565.1 uncultured Treponema sp.
AATATCGACGGGGTTAAACAGCAGGTCTTGACCCAAGCGGCCAGCGTTACCGAAACGGCTGCAACCGTCGAGGAAATTGTCCGCACCATTAAGCAGTTAAACAATAACATCGAAACACAGGCGGCAAGCGTTGCACAGTCATCTTCTTCCGTAGAACAGATGGTTGCAAATATCGCCTCCATCGGGCAGACACTCGGCAAAACCGACGACGTAATCGGAAATCTTACAACGGCAACCGGAGACGGTAAAGCAACGCTGGTAACCTCCAATACCGTAACGCAGAAAATTGCAGAAGAATCAGGTTCGCTAATGGAAGCTTCGAGCGTTATTCAGCATATTGCGTCTCAGACAAACTTACTCGCAATGAATGCTGCGATCGAAGCTGCCCACGCAGGGGAAGCGGGCAAGGGCTTTGCCGTTGTAGCAGATGAAATCCGTAAACTTGCCGAAGATTCTGCTGCACAGGGAAAGACCATCACGGCAACGCTTAAAACACTCAGCAGTGAAATCGAAACGCTTTCCGCATCTTCCAAGACGGTAGAAGAAAAATTCAATGCGATTTTCACTCTTGCCGAGCAAGTAAAAGGAATGAGCGACCGCTTGACCGAAGCGATGAG
Source organism: uncultured Treponema sp. (assembly GCA_905373565.1). GTDB lineage: Bacteria > Spirochaetota > Spirochaetia > Treponematales > Treponemataceae > Treponema. Next base: position 618 of record CAJPTT010000382.1, read on the forward strand.
GGAACAGGAAAACGGCAGCAGAGAGGTATTAACCGCCATCAAAAGCATCAACACCGTTACAGTAGAAGTACAGGCGGGTTCTGAAGAGATGCTGAAAGGAGGCGAAGGCGTTGCAGTTGAAATGCGTAAACTCGACGACCTTACCCGCGTCATCACCGAAAGCATGAACGAGATGGCTTCCGGCGCGGTGCAAATCAACAATGCCGTGCAGGAAGTAAGCGAGATTACGCAGAAGAATAAGCGGAGTATTGAGGCGCTTTCGGCTGAGGTAGGGAAGTTTAAGGTTTAAGAACGGACAAGGATATCCGGAGTATTAAATCAACAACCCCGACGCAAGCGTCGGGGTATTAAACCCGCACGAATAAATGCTAAAACCGGCGGGGGTTCCTCGCAGCAGCGATTAGAATACATCCAACCGGAGACCGAACGATAGATGTGGAAGGACGGCATTGATTTTAGAGGTCGATGTGGTCTTTGTGCCTTCTTTGACATCCGTCGGGATAAACCAGAGCTGACCTTCCGTATAAAAAGCAAAGCTCCTACAATATTTTACCTGCTTCTTCGGCAACTTAACACGCGGGAATTCTATCTGCGCAAGCATAGCGGCAAGTACTTGCGGTTTCCCCTTTTGGGTTTGCGTAAAGACGGAAAAGTTTGCTCCCAAAGCGCCGGTTATATACAGCCACGACCAATCGGGCCCTGCAAAAGATTCAAAGGGAAGTTCGAATACGTTCGCAAGAATCTTCATCGTTACGACATGGCCGCCGTACCGCATCTTAACCTTCCCCTTATAGAAGAGATCCCATTGCGATTGCAAAAATTGCCCGTAATGAAGTTGCAATTTAACATTATTGTTAAAGAAGCTTAATCCGACGCCCATATTCCACAGCGTTGAACCCCAGAAACCGATATCAAAATGCAAGCCCTGAACAATTGAGGGTACGCCATAGAGGAATTTATCTCCCTTTCGTAATGCCAGTGTAACATCGGTAACGGTTACATTATCGGTTGCCAAACCTGCATACGTCAAAGATTGATTATACATTCCGCCTTCATCGGGTGTTAGCAAGGTAACCTCAGGCGCTGTTTTATCGATACTTACAATCATCCGGCACACGGCAACTTCGTTATTCACCATCCGGGCACGTACAAGCAGGAAGTGCTCGCCTTCCGCCATATCGCCGGTTTCAAGCCGATATTTCCACGCAGCTTTTGAACCAAGGGGAATAAATGTTCTGCCGTTGTTCAAGCTGATCTCTACCGCAGCCAATTTTTTTGCTGCTATGGCGTCCCTGACAGCTGCGGCGGTAGATTTATCCTGAAGCAAGAGCGCTTCCTCTTCGGAGAGAATATATCCTGCCATGCCTTTTAAATACGGACGGTCAACGGCAAAATCTCCCATCGCAAAGTTATCAACCGTCACCCACGGTCCCGTCGGCTTATAGGTTATCGAATGGACAACCGACGTTTCCGGCTTATTTTTAACGATTTCCGCTTTAACCGATATTTTATGCTCTCCTTCCGCCATATCTTCGGGTGTTATTCTAAAACTAAAATAACCGGCCGGTGAAAGAGTAGTCGTACTGCGTTCCGCCCCATCGATATACAATGTAACCGAATCGGGATATGTCGTACTGGAAATTTTTCCGTATATATTGAACTCGCCGGTCAATGTCTCGCCGGTAAGCGGAGCCAATAAATCGATTTTGCCCTTATCATTACTTCGATCAATGACAAAGTTGCGGGCAATATTAGTAATATTTCCAGCCTCATCCGAACCGATAATTTCCATGTTATACGGACCTTCAGGAAGCTCAGTAATATTGATGTTTTTCACGGCAATAAGCTTAGGTTCAAGCGCCATATCTAAAAACTTCGCCGGCACCGAC